>JASHUP010000006.1 GCA_030039915.1 Thermoplasmata archaeon
GAGGACCAGACCCGACCTCCGCGCCGATACTCGCAGGGTTCGCTCATCCAGGAGATGGAGCGGCTGGGTCTCGGGACGAAGAGCACGCGGCACGACGTGCTCCAAAAGCTGTTCGACCGTCACTACGTGAACCAGCGACAGCTCGAGCCGACGTCGACGGGGATCGCCGTCACCGAGGCGCTGAAGGCGCACGCCCCGGTCATCACCCGCCCGGAGATGACCCACCGGCTCGAGGAGGACATGGAGCTGGTCGCGGAGTCGAGGAAGCCGAAGTCGGACGTGCTCGAGGAGTCGCGCGAGATGCTCCGCGAGGCGTACGCCCTGCTCTCGGCGAACACCGCCGGCGTGAAGGAGACGCTCACCGGAGCGCTCGACCGCCAGCATTTCGTCGGACCGTGCGTGAAGTGCGGCGGCGCGCTCCGCCTCGCCCGGAGCCCTCGAGGCGCTCGGTGGGTCCAGTGCGTCAATAACCCCGCGTCGTGCACCGCCACGTACGCCCTCCCGTCGGCCGGGTTCGTTGAACTCGTTCCCGAGTTCCTCTGCGGGACCTGCAAGGTGCCGCGCGTCAAAATCACCTTCCGCGGCGTGCGCCCGGACCTCTACTGCATCAACCCGGAGTGCCCCGAGCACCACAAGGCGTTCCGGATCGGGAACTGTCCGAACTGCGGAAGTCCGCTCCAGATTCGGTACTCGTTCCGGGGGAACCGGTTCGTCGGCTGCTCGGGCTATCCGACGTGCCGGGTCACCTACCCTCTTCCGCAGCGAGGGAAGCTCGAGAAGGACCAGCCGCCGTGTCCGGTCTGTCGCGCCCCCGTGGTGACCGCGATCGAAGCGGGTCGCCCGCCGTGGACGCTCTGCATCAATCCAGAGTGTCCGACCCGGCTCAAGGACGCCGCGGAGAAGGCCGAGCGCAAGGCCGCCCGGGAACGCGCGGCGAAGACCAAGAAGAAGGCGGCCGCCGCGAAAGCCCGCGGTCGGTCGAAGAAACCCGCCCCGACGACGGACGACGTGTCGACCCGGCCCCCAGCGTCACGCACCGTTCCGCCCCCGATCCGACGGCGCGCTCGCAAACCCTCGGGTGAACCGCCGGTCTCCGATCCGTCCGACCCCGGGACCGCGTCGACCCAACCGTGAAGGGAGCCGACGGCCGAAACTCAAGGGCAGGTCGCGAATCCCTAAGAGCCTCCCGCCTCGTTCGCCGGGGCTCGACCGTTTCCGTACCTCTCGGCCCGCGTTAAATACGGGCGGCCCGTCGTTTGCCTCGTGGTTGCCTCTCGTCGTCTCCTGGAGCTCGATTCGCGCTCGTTCGAGCGCCGGCTCGCGTCGAACCCTCTCGTGATCGTCCCAGTCGGCGCGCTCGAGGCCCACGGACCGCATCTCCCCCTCGGCGCGGACCAGATCCAGGCCGAGGCGACGGCGAGCGCGCTGGCGGAGCGCGTGGACGCGCTCATCGCGCCCACGATCGCCTACGGGTCGGCGCCCGGGGCCCGCCGTTTTCCCGGCACCGTCTCACTCTCGATGTCCCAACTGGAGGGACATGTGGAGGGAGTGCTGAGCGAACTGGCCCGCTCGGGTGTCCGACGGATTCTCGTCCTCTCCGGCCACGGCGAGCGCGGCCACATGGCCGCCCTCCGAGAGGCCGGCGAGCACGCGGCCCTCGCCCATCCCGGAACCCGCGTCGTCGTCCTCTGCGACTACGACTTCGTCTACGAACTTCGGGGCAAGGAGTCCCCTCCGACGGACGGTCACGCCGGACTCCTCGAGACGTCGCGGGTCCTCGCGCTCGCCCCGGAGACCGTGGGGCCGCTCAGGCCGGTCGGGGAGTACCGGCACAGTCCGTTCGTGCCCGGCGCCCCCACGCCCGCGGACTGGCCCGAGAGCGTGATCGGCGATACCCGCAGCGCCTCCGCCGAGCTCGGCTCGCGGGTCCAGGCCCACGTTCTCGACCGGCTGGTGGAGACCGTCGGCACTCTCCTGCCTGCGTAGGAGCGGACCATGGCCGACCCATCCGACACCATCCGGGTCCGTGGCGCGCGCCAGCACAATCTGAAGAACATCTCGATCGACCTGCCGCGCGGAAAATTCATCGTGATCACCGGGGTCAGCGGTTCGGGAAAATCTTCGCTCGCGTTCGACACCCTGTACGCCGAGGGCCAGCGCCGCTACATCGAGAGCCTCTCTTCCTACGCTCGCCAGTTCCTCGGTCAGATGGACAAGCCCGACGTCGACTCGATCGACGGCCTCGCACCCGCCATCGCGATCGAGCAACGGGCCGGCAGCAAGAATCCCCGGTCGACCGTCGGCACCGTCACCGAGATCCACGACTACCTTCGGCTCCTCTACGCCCGGATCGGGGTGCCGCACTGCCCGAACGACGGGCAGGAGATTTCTCCGCAGTCGGTCGACCGGATCGTCGACGCGGTCAACCGGGAGGCCGCCGGCGAGAAGGTCGACCTCCTCGCGCCGGTCCTCCAAGCGAAGAAGGGCGAGCACCGGGACGTGATCGAGCGATTGCGAAAGGCCGGCTACCGTCGGTTCGTGATCGACGGCGTCGAGGTCCGGCTTCCGGGCCCCGAGATCCGGCTCGAGAAGAACAAGAAGCACACGATCGAAGTCGTCGTCGACAGCTTCGAAGTGGGACCGGCCGAAGAAAGCCGGCTCGCGGAATCCGTCGAGCTCGCCCGGAGCCTCGGGGACGGGCTCGTGATCGTGCGACGCCCGAAAGGACAGCGTCAGGTCTTCTCGAGCCGCCGAGCGTGCCCGCTCTGTGGATTCTCGATGGACGAACTCGCGCCCCGCATGTTCTCGTTCAACAACCCGTTCGGGGCGTGCCCCGAATGCCTCGGGATCGGGGCGACCCTCCACGCGGACCCGGAGCGGATCATTCCGAACAAAGAAAAGCCGCTCACGAAAGCGATCAATGTCTGGGGCCTGACTCCGATCTCGTCCTCGCTCGTTCGGTTCGGGCAGATGTTCGGCTACGACCCGCGTCGGCCGGTCCGCGAGCTCTCGGAGAAGGGTTGGAAGGCACTCATGTTCGGAGCCGAGCGGAGCCTCGGCCCGTCCACGCACCGTCCCGAGGAGTGGTGGCTCCACGGGTGGCTGCGGGAGGGACTGGTGGCCGCTCTCGAGCGACGATGGCGGACGACGAAGAGCGAGAGCGCGAAAGAGTACTACATGGGATTCCTTTCGTTCGTTCCGTGCCGGGCGTGCAACGGCCGTCGCCTCAAGCCCGAGAGCCTGGCCGTCACCGTGCAGGGCAAGTCGATCGCCGACGTCACCGCGATGACGGTGCTCGAATCGGCGGAGATGTTCCGGTCCTTCCGCCTCTCCGACCGCGACGAGCAGATCGTCGGCCAGGTGAT
>JASHUP010000083.1 GCA_030039915.1 Thermoplasmata archaeon
TACCGAATTGGCTCGTGACCCCTTCGGGCTCGGACCTCGACCCGGACCTCGTTCCGCAGGCGGTCCTTATCCAGATCCCCCGGATCTCGCACGCGACGGAGGACAACGCGACCCTGCACTTTGTGTCGATCACGCGCCTGACCGAGCTCGTCAATGCCCATATCACGAACCCCATCATCCCGTACATCGGGGTCGCCTACGTGAACGTCCTCGAACTCGACATCGCGCTCCTGCCGCTGATCGGGAAGTGAGCATGTACCGGCAGATCCTCGTACCGGTGCAATCCTCCTCGGAGGTCGAGCCGATGCTCCGCTTCGCGTCGATGCTCCTCGACGCCGACGGAGAGATCCGGCTCCTGCACGTGATCCCCACGATCACGCTCCCCGAGGTGACGCGGGAATGGCGAAAGTCGGTCAACATCGTGGTGCCGGCCCACGAGACCGGCGCCGCCCTCGACGTCCGGGTCGATCCCGAGGTCCGTGCCGCGACCGACGTTCCCGGCGAGATCCTCGAGAGCGCCGAGACGCACAACGTCGACGCGATCCTGCTCACGCTGCGCGGAGACCGGCGAAGCCCGCGATTCTTCGTCGGGCACACCGCCACCGGGATCCTCCAGCACGCGCGGGCGGACGTGCTCGTGCTGAACCGTCTTGCCCTCGCCGCCCCCAAGATCCCGAGGATCCTCGTGTCCACCTTCCGCGACCGGCCGGCCCCCAAACCGATGATGCTCGCCGAGGAGCTCGCCGTTCGAAACCCGCCGGCTCCGGTCATCACCCTCACGCTCGGGTCGCGAGCCACGATGGTCGAGGCGGCCAACGAGGACGTCGAGGAGACCACCGCCCGAGGGGTCCGGATCGTCCACCGCCGCGTGTTCTTCGCGGAGGCGACGCTCGGCCTGCGGCGGCGCCTTCCCGACCTTTTGCTCCAGGCGGCGCAGCGAGAGCGCTACGGGCTCCTCCTGGTCGGGGAGGAGGAGCGAGGCGGCACCGCGCTCCTCACCCGTCGCTTCCTCGAGGAGCTGTTCCGCGCCGCCCCGTGCCCGGTCCTCGCGATCCGGGACTGACGAGGAGCGACCGTCGCCATGGGCGAGCTCGCGTTCGTCGGACTCGGTCTGGGGGACGAGCGGGGCCTCTCGGAACGCGCCCGCGAGCTCCTCGCTTCCTCGGCGATCGTCTTTGCCGAAGAGTACACCGCTGTCGCTCCCGCCGGGACGCTCGAACGCCTCGGGCGCCAGGTGGGCAAGGAGGTACGGCGCCTCGACCGCTCCCTCCTCGAGTCGGAGGGGCCGATCCTGGACGCGCTTTCCCAGCACGACCGGGTCTCGCTGCTCGTCGTCGGCGATCCGTTCGCCGCGACCACGCACGTCGCGCTTCGCCTCGCTGCGGAGCGCGCCGGGCACCGTTGGAGCTACTGCCCGAACGCGAGCATCCTCACGGCGGCCGCCGGGTTCCTCGGCCTCATGCACTACCGATTCGGCCGGGTCGTCTCCCTGCCCCTGCCGTTGCCCGGGTTCGCTCCGACCTCCCCCCTCGAGCACATTTCCGCCAATCGGGCTCGCCAGCTCCACACCCTCGTGCTGCTCGACCTCCGGCCCGAGGAGGGCCGCTTCCTCTCCGCCACCGCCGCCCTCGGCCTCTTGCGGGAGCGGGACCCGGACGGAACGGTCCTCGCCGACCCCGACCCGATCGCGGTGGTCGCCCGGGTCGGGCGGGAAGATGCGCGCGCGTGGGTCGGCGCGTTCTCGCGCCTGCGGGCGTTCGATTTTGGCCCACCGATGCACGCGATCGTCGTGCTGGCGTCGCCCCTCCACTTCGAGGAGGAGGCCGCGGTCCGGCGGTTCTCGGTTCCGGACGACGGGGCCGTACCGCGCTAGGGGGACCCGGGCGCCGCGGTCCCGTTCGGCGGAGAGAGCGCGTCCGCGAACTGGCGGATCCGAAACGGCCTCAGGAGCACCACGTCGGGGCGTTGGGAAGGGTCCGTCGAGAGGGTCGGCGGCCGCGAAGCGGGAGCGACCAGGATGACGCGAAGCCCGGCGACCAGGGCCCGCGCCTGAGCGACGAGCGGGGTGGAGCTCCCTTCGGCGAGGTTCGCGTCAACGACGAGGAGCGTCGGGCGGTGAAGGCGGATCAATTCGAGCGCGTGGGTCGAACCCTCGGCCTCGCCGTCGACCCGGAAATGATGCAACCGCAGCAGCCCCCGCAGGAGCACGCGCGTCTCCTCGTCGCCGGCCACGACGATAGCAGTCGGCGTAGCCCCTAGGTTGCCGCTCAAGGTTTCCACCCCGGTGCGAGCCCGGTTCGCACCCCCCAGAGTAAGTGGTACTTACACCCCTCGGTCTATTTTTGACCTCGCCTCGAACCCTCCGTGCCCGGTCCGAGCCGCCGACGCCCGGGCGGGCCGTTGCGTCACGCGCGGTGGGGCTCGGTCTCTCCCCAGTCGGCCACCCCGGCCGCCTGGAGAAGCCCGTCGAGCGCCTCGTGGTATCGGCTTGAAGGAGCCGAAAAGAGCTCCCGCGCCCGCTCCCTGAGCGCGCTGCCGAACTCGCGCTCGGTCGCGGAGAACTGCCAGGCGTGAGCGTTTTCGCGGCCGAGGGCGGCGAGGAATGCGTAGGCCAGGCCCCGCTCCTTGCCTTCGTGCGGGAGCGACTGGAGGATCGCGCGTTCCGCGCCGCCTTCCCGGTGCGTGCGGTACTCCCGCGCCACGCGGTCGACCCACGCCGCCTCCCGCGCGAGGCGCGAGTAGCGCGGGAGGGCTCCCAGGACCTCCTTCTCTTCGCTCGATTTCTCGGCGCGTTTGAGGAGCTCGGCCACCCGGCCGGGAGAGGATCGGGTCTCTTCGATCAGCCGCTTCGCTTCGTTCGGGTCGTGAACGATCGATCGCACGATCGTCTCCGCATGGTCGCCCCAGAGGCGTTCGAGCGCCCGACTCGCGCGGGGCTCGTCGACCTCGAACGGCCCTTCCCAGTGCTCGAAGACCGCTTCGAGGGCGTGGCGCTCGACCGCGGTCGGTCGCAGCGCGTCCAGGAACGGGACGAGCTCCTTTCCGTAGCAGACGCCCCCCGCCACGAACGTCGGTCGGTCCGTCCGCTGGACCCGCGCATCGAGCTCCGCGGTGTACGCGTCGAGCAGCCCCGAATCGGAGAGCTTCCCGAGCTCGTAATCCCGCCGGAGGTTGCGCGGGAGCGGAGGGAGGCTCGCGTGAACGCAGTCCGGACCTCCGTGACATTGCACGTTCGCGGCCGCCGAGACCGGGAATTCAGCGGCCGGATCCGGACCCGAGGTTCCGTCCGAGACGCTCGAGAAAAGGTGTCGGTCGTCTTTGGTGCAGCGGCGGCAGACCCGGAACGCGGTCGAGGCCCCGGGCCAGCCGACTTCGAGATAGGGGCGCGGTTCGCCCGCGTTCAGGTGCGGACACTCGAACCGATGATGCGCCGGCACCTCGATCAGACGGTACGGGAGCTCGGCGATCGTCTCGGCCCGAAACTCCGGGGGAGGGGTCGCCGAGGAGCCGGCGCAGTAGAGGAACCGGCGGGTGGCGAAGAAGTGGAACCCCTTGCGGGCCCAATCGAGATAGCCCAGGAG
>JASHUP010000084.1 GCA_030039915.1 Thermoplasmata archaeon
CGCACCATCGCGCTTCTCCGTCGCGCACGAGCGCGCGGAGTCACGACCTTCGACGTGGCGGCCGCTTCGCACCCGGAACGAGCCGAGCGACTGATCGCTCGGGCGTTTCCGTCGACGGATCCAGACCTTGGGGTGATCGTCCGACGATCGGTTGAATCCCTCGCTCGGGAAGCGGGAGCTTCCGAGTCTTCTTTGAAGACGGGTGATCTCGTCGCCGCCGTCTCGCACTCTCTCGAAGGGAGCCACGCGCGGCTCGCCCCGGTGCCTCTCCGGCTCGTCGAATGGGAAGCCCCGAGCGAGACGGATGGCGGGGGAACTCCTCGGGCCGAGCCACCGGTGTTCACCGAGGGAACCGATGCGAGCCCGGTCTGGGTGAGGCGGGTCGCCCCCTCGCAGACGACCCTTCCCTCCCTTCCCGGTCCGTCTGTCGTGTTCTCGGGCGATTTCTCGCTGCTCGACGGGCGCCTTGTTCCTCGATTCGAGGACGCCCCGACGGCGCCCGTCGCTTGCCTTCTCGCCCGAGACCCATTTGCGGGGGGGCGCTTAGACGGAACCCGGTTTGCCGCGACGACCGCCTTGAGCGGACCCGGAGCCGGACCCGTCGACCTACGGCGTCTTCACAGCGAGTTCGACCCGGTCCTCCGGTTGGGTTTCCTGACCGAGGGTCGCCGGCGGACGCTCGCGCAGGCCGCTCTGCGGTTCGTTCTCAGCTGGCCGTGGGTGGTCACCGCCGTCGTCCCGCTGCCGCAACCGGACCGTTTCGACGAAGTCCTGGGATGGGAATCCACTCCCCCCTTGAGTGAGGAGGAGTGGCATCGCCTCGGGTTCGTAAAATAGCGGTCCGTCTTCGACGGAACATGTTGGGCGACGGCGACGCGGCTCCGGACTTCTCGATCCCTCTTTCCGACGGAACGGTCCGAAACCTCTCGTCCTACCGAGGTCGATCGGTCATCCTCTATTTCTTTCCCAAGGCGAACACCTCTGGCTGCACCCTCGAGACCCGTGGGTTCTCGGAGCGCTACGACGGGTTCCAGCGCTCCGGAGTCGAGATCATCGGCGTCAGTGTCGACTCCGCCGACACCCAGGCCGCCTTTGCGACGAAGTGCGGATCGAAGTTTCCGATGGTGGGAGATCCCTCGAAGGAGGTCGCGCGGAAGTATGGCGTCCTCGGGATGTTGGGGGTCGCGCGGCGGGTCACCTTCCTCGTGGACCCGACGGGCAAGGTCGCCGGAGTCGTAGAAGGCATGCTCCCGGGCCCCCACCTCAAGGCGGCTGACGAGTGGGCGGCCCGGCCACGATAGTTCCCCTGGCCCCCTCGTCCTCTCTGGCAACCGTCTAAAACCCTTCTTGGCTCGGGTTCGCGAGGTTCCGTGAAGCTCCAATCAGTCGAACCGATCGAAGTGGCGGCGCCCGCGGGCGAGGCTTCTTCCCCGTGGAGCTCCACGGTGATCCTGGTCAAGGTCACGACGTCCACCGGCGCGGTCGGCTGGGGCGAGGCCCCGACCACCCTCATGACCCACCCGGTCCGAGAGAGTGTCCGGGAGGTCGCACGATTCTACGAGGGCCATGCGCTGCACGACCACGCCGCGTGCCTGCGGGAGTTCGAGCGGTATTCGTTCTACCGATCGAGGTCGATGGAAGCGACGAGCGCCCTTTCGGCGGTCGATATCGCCTGTCACGACCTCATCGGTCGCGAGCTCGGAACCCCGATCTCCACGCTGCTCGGGGGCCCGCTTCGGGAGCGGGTCCGAGCCTATTCGAACGGCTGGTACTCGGACGCCATCCTGCCCTCGGAGTTCGCCGAGAAGGCCCGTTCGATGGTCCGCGATGGATTCACCGCCCTCAAGTTCGATCCGTTCGGGAGCGAATACCGGAGCCTTTCGCCCGAGGGTCTCGATGCCGCGGTCGCCCGCGTGGCGGCGGTGCGCGACGCCGTGGGAGACACGGTCGACCTCCTGATCGAATATCACGGACGATTCCTTCCCGAGGCGGCGATCCGTGCGGGGAGAGCGCTCGACCCGTTCCATCCCCGGTTCATGGAAGAACCGGTGCTCCCCGAACTCTGCGACGCGCTCGCGGAGTTTCGCCGACTGGTGCGTACTCCGGTGGCTCTTGGCGAGCGACTGCTGACCCCGGCCGACTTCGAGAGTTTTCTCAACCGGGGACTCGTGGACATCCTGCAACCCGACATCACGAATTCGGGCGGATTCACGTACGGACGACAGATCTCCGGGGTGGCGGCCGCCCACGGCGCCCCGGTCGCCTACCACAACGCGTTCGGGCCCGTCCAGACGGCGGCCACGCTCCAGATGGACGCCGTACTCCCGACGTTTTTCCTCCAGGAGAGCTTCGAGGCGAGTTGGCCCGAGTGGAAGCGTTCGCTCGTCCGCGGCGCTTCCATCGAAGCGGGAGAATTCATCATCCCCTCGGGACCCGGTCTCGGAATCACCGTCGACGAGCGCGCGGTCGAGCGTTACCGATCCGAAATCGTGGACCCGATGGGACCGGAGCCTCCATGGGTGGTCGCGGGCACGTGGGTCCGTCGCCCCGCCTCCGGCCCTCCAAGCGCATCCCGAACCTCTTCGGCGTCCGACGTTGCCAGCGGCCGCCCC
>JASHUP010000007.1 GCA_030039915.1 Thermoplasmata archaeon
TCGACCAGCCACGTGTACGTGACCGTGCCAGAACCCCCCAACGGGTTCGGCAGGGTGTCGGTCACGGCCGTGACCGTTTGCCCCTGGTCGATGGATGCCGAGGAGACCGTCGGGGCACTCACCGATGCGAGTGCGGTGTTCACGGTTACGGTTCCACTCGGGGAGGACGTTGTGACTGAGGGTGTCGTCGCCGAGTCGGTCAGCTTGATCTCGTAGGTGTAGGTCCCGACGGCGACAGTCGCCCCGACAACGCAGTTCACCACCAACCCATTCGAGGCCGTGCCGCTCGGGGTTGCGCACTGAGTCGAGGTCGCCGCGGCATAGCCACCGGAGGCGTAGTCGACGAGCCACGTGTACGTCACCGTGCCAGAACCCCCCAACGGGCTCGGCAGGGTGTCGGTCGCCGCGGTCACCAACTGCCCCTGGTCAATCGAGGCTGAGGAGACCGTCGGGGCACTCGCAGCTGCGAGTGCGGTGTTCACCGTCACCGAGGCGCTGGTGGCGGGTTCGGCGGTGTCGCTGTCGGAATCCTCCACGGTGACGGTGAGGACGCAAGCCCCCGTCGTGCCCGAAGGTGTGTAGGAAAGGGTCGCGGTACCTGAGTTGGCGAACCCCGGACAAGTGCCCGAAGCGACGGACCAAGAGTAGGTCAGGGTGCCGGTCCCCCCGGTGGCCGTGGCCGCGATCGTCACCGATTGGCCCAGGTCCAGGACCGTGGTCGTCGGTGCTACGGTGACGGATAGGGGGGAGGCCCCTTGGATGGCGATGGCGACCGCACCCCAGCGAACCGAACCTGTCCAGGTCGGCTCGGAGGTGTAGGTGCCGGTCGCCGTATTCGCGTAATACTCCACGAACGAGGCCGTCGCGGTCCCGTCGTTGATCGTCCCCGCCTCGGTGAACGCGGGAGATGCGGTCGAGGTGAACGCAGTCGCCCCATTCGTCGCAGAGACCACCCCGAGAATCGTCGTGGGCGCCACGTGGGTGGTGACGCTGGCCGTCGACTGGGTTCCCGTACCCTCCTCGAAGGTGCCCTCCGCAGCGATCGGGGCGCTCGTATCGACGCCGGCGAACGCGGCGAGAACGGCCGTCGCATCGTCGGCAGCCGTGTGGGTGCCGGCGGCCGTATCGATCGTGACCGTGTCGGCCCCCGCCACCGTGTCGAGCGCATAGTAGACGTACTGATCGTGGCCAAATCCGTCCCACTCGTTGGCCGGCTCGAGGTCCCACGTCGAGCCACGAGTATCCGAGATGTCCGCGACCGACAGGTCAGCGCCCGTCTGCCCGGAGTCGGTGATCTCGAGGACCAGGAGCTCGTCCGCCGAGGCGGTGGTGATCGCCAAAGCTCCCGAGCCACCCGTGCCGCCAAACCAGTTGGCGGTGTCGCACGTATGCGTACAGTCCTCCTGAGGATCGGTGTCGAACTTGGGAGCCCCGGTGTCCGACCGAGCCCCCGATGCGTGAGCTGCCTCGACCGTGATGGTGGAGGAGGCGGCCGAGGTCACTGACTCCGGAACCGTGGCGCTGTCCGTTACCCGGAGTTCGAAATAGTAGGTGCCCGGGGGAGTGGCTTCCGTGGTCGAGAACGTGCACGACTCCTGGGCTCCCGAAGCGGCCCCTACGCCGCCGGGCATTGCGCACTCGGCGGCCGTCGCCGGCTCGTAGCTCGCGCCGTCGTTCGTGCTGTAGAGCCACTGCCAGGAGTAGGGAGCGGTCCCCGTTCGGGGAACCATCGCCGTGACGATCGATGATTGACCCGGAAGAACGGCATGGGCCGCCGAAGTTGGGGTGGCGGTCGCCGGAAGGCTCGTTACGAACGGGGAAACATGTACGGCCGCGGGGCCGGAAGAAGTGGACGTCGGGGCGACAACCGCGAGAGCGCCTCCGGCGACCAGGATGAGCGCTAGCACCACGGCCGAGCGGGCGCGTCCGCGCAGCACGAACGGATTTGCAGCCATCCTCCTCCTACGGTAGGGGGTGGACTTCCTCGCGAACGACGGCCTCAGTCGGACCTGCCTCGACGCGGGTCCATGGGCTCATCAACGCAAGCACACCCGGCATACGGTAGCATGTAAATGCGGTGCAGGTACTCTATAAAACAATGGGTCCCGCTCGGGGTAACTTTCGTTCGCTTTCCGACCCCGATCGTACGATTTTTGCGCCCGGTCCGCCGACTATCCCCACCGGGTTCGGGGTGACCGCGAGCCGTCGGCCCGTCGGCTCGATCTCAGTCGATCCGGCCGCGGGTCCCTAGGTGTTCCCGGAATTATCGATTTCCGGCTCCGATGGCGCGCGGTCGCACCGTCCGGTTTGCCGGCGAACCGACTCTGTCAGGGATCTCAAAGAGTTCGGAGCAACCCCCGCCACCTGCGCATCCCCCCGGACGTCCCTTTGTGCCGCGACCCCCAACTCCCTCTCAGCGAATCTTCTCCGGACAGCCGATATACTACGGTCGTGTTCGGCTTGGACGCGAGCGCTGATGGAAGTCCCTGAGGTCCGCTACGCGCGCAGCGGAAACGTGCGAATCGCCTACGAGGTCTTCGGGGCCGGTCCCGTCGATCTCGTCTACGGTAGGACGGCGATCTCTCACCTCGAGCTGGTCTGGGAGGAGCCGTCGGTGGCCGACTTCTTTCGGGAGCTGGGGACCGTCGCCCGTGTCATCCTCTGGGACAAGCGCGGTGTCGGGCTCTCCGACCGGGCCGTCGGGACGCCGACCCTCGAGGACCGGATGGATGACGTCCGGGCGGTCATGGACGCCGCGGAGAGTCGACGCGCCGTGATCTTCGGCGCCACCGACACGGCGGCGATG
>JASHUP010000085.1 GCA_030039915.1 Thermoplasmata archaeon
CCCGGGATCGTGCTGGCCGCGCGGGAGGGCGTGCCCCCGATCGTTCTCCCGGGCGCCCTGCTTCCCGTCGACCCGGCCGACGGGGTGCGCGCCGCCGCGAGCGACGACCCGGGGGACCTCGCCTCCGTCGTCGCCGAACTGCTCGCCGACCCGGCGCTCCGTCGGACGGTCGGTGTCGCGGCCAAGCGGTTCGCCGAATCGTTCGCGCCCGACCGGGTCGCCGCCGCGGTCGCTGCCGCCCTTGCCCCCCGGGCCGCCGCCTAGCGCTCTCGCTCGACGGGTTCGTCGAGACGCCACTCCGCAAATCCACGGCCGCCCGACGCCCGTCGCACGGCCCCGACGACCCCGCTCCAGGGAACGTCGACGGGGATCTCTCCGGAGTCGACCCGGTCGAGCACCGCGCGGAACCGTGCCCGAAGCTCCGAGTAGGGGTCCTCGTCCCCCGGACGGACCCACGCCCGTGCCGGTCGCAGCACCCGGACGACCCCGTCGCAGGCGACCCAGACCCCGACGGGGCTCGCTCGCGTGGAGTCCGTCCGGCCGACCAGTCGGCGTGCCGCCAGCTCGGACGGGAGAACGACCGCGACCCAGTCTCCCCACGCCCGACGCTTCAGCGCCTGGACGAGGACCTTCCGCGTTCCGGCGACCTTCGCCTCCACCAGCCCCACCTCGTCGCCGCGTCGGGCGACGAGGTCGAAGTAGTCGCCCGCGTCCGGGTTCGGGTACACCCGATAGCCTTGGGTCGTGAGGAACGTCGCGGCGGCGGCCACCACCTCCGTCTCGCGCAGTCGCGGTCTTCGCGGCGTTGCGCGGTCGCTCACGCGCCCGTCCGCAGGAACCAGCGGTCGAGGCGGGAGCGCGGGATCGCCAGCACGATCGGTCGGCCGTGCGGGCACGAGTAGGCCGGCTCGGGCAGCGCGTGGAGGGCCGCGAGCACCCGGGCGAACTCTTCGGCGTCCACCACGTCGCCTCCGCGGAGCGCGGCGTGACAGGCGACTGTCGCCGCTCGTCGCTCCTCGAGACCGTCCGGGAGCGTGGGCCGCCCGCCCGCGGCGAGTTCGTCCAGCAGCTCGCGCAGGGCCTCCGGTCGGGCCGACCGGCCCCGGTACGCGGGTACCGAGCGCACGAGCACGGTCTCGGGGCCGAACGGGTCGACGTCGAACCCCGCCGCTCGCACGGTCTCCGCGTTCGCTTCGAGGGCGCTCTGCTCGGCGCCGCTCACGGAAACGGTGACCGGGGCCACCAGGGTCTGGCGCTGCAGGGACCCCGAGCGTCGGAGCTCCTCGTACACGACCCGCTCGCTCGCGGCGTGCTGATCGATCAGGACGAGCCCTTCGTCACTTTCGGCCGCCCAGTAGAGAGCGTGCAGGCATCCGAGCAGCTCGAGATGAGGGTGGCCGCTCGCCGCACGGACCCGCGGCGCGGCCTGGACCGGTGGCGGTCCCTCGAGCGTGCGTTGGTGCGTCGGTCGCCCCGAGCTGCGCTCGCCGCCCCCCACCCACTCCCCGGGTACGAACGGCGGGGGACGGAGCGAGTCGCGCAGGTTCGGGAGGTCGGCGACCTGCGGGGTCATCACCAGGGCCTCGCGCACCCGAAGCCGGATCGCGTCGAGGACCTCGCGCTCCCGGGCGAGGCGGACCTCGCGTTTCGTCGGATGGACGTTCACGTCCAGCCGGTCGAGCCCGACTTCGAGGTGCAGGACGCCGACCGGGAAACGCGTCCGGGGAAGGTAATCCCCGTAGGCCAGCCGGACGTGCTGGGCGATGGCACGGGACGAGATCGCTCGGCCGTTGATCGCGAGGAAGAGCCCCCGCGACGAGGGCGAAGCGACGCCGGGACGTCCGAGGGCGCCGAAGACGCGGCCCCCGGGCACCTCGGCGGAGACGTCGAAGGACGACGTGAGGAACCCCGGCCCGAGCACTCTCGCGGCCGCGTCCTTGAGACCGTGCGCGGCCGGGTACGACGCGATCTCGCGCCCCTCCGATTCCACGCGCAGGCCGACCTGGGGACGGGCCAGGTAGAGGCGTTCCACGGTCTGAAGCACCTCGACCTGCTCGGCCGGGGCGCTTTTGAGGAACTTGCGACGGGCCGGGGTGTTGAAGAAGAGCTCCTCGACCTCCACGGTGGTGCCGGGGGCCCGAGGAACCGAGAACCGTCCGGTGAGGGCCCCACCGACCACCGAGATCCCGTCGGCGACCTCGCTTCCCGGCGGCCGGGAGACGAGCCGAAAACGGGAGACGGACGCGATCGCGGCGAGCGCCTCCCCGCGAAAACCGAGCGTTTCCACCCGGTCGACCGGGCCCTCGGGATCGAGCTTGCTCGTCGCATGGCGCTCGACGGCGAGCTCGAGCTCATCGGACGAGATCCCCCCTCCATCGTCGGCGACTTCGATCCGCTCGAGCCCCCCGCCGGAGAGGCGGATCGTCACGGACGAGGCGCCGGCGTCGACCGCATTCTCGACGAGCTCCTTCACGACCGACGCGGGCCGCTCGACGACCTCCCCGGCGGCGATCCGCGCGACGGTCTCCTCCGAGAGCCGGCGGATCGGGTGGGGGCCGGGCCGATCCACCGCGGTCACGGCGTACCGGTCTCCCCGCCGGGGTCGGTCGCGGCCCGGCGCTTGAGCTCGCGCAGCTTTCGAACGGCTTCCTCCGGCGACAAGCCTTCCGGCTCCAAGCGTCGAAGCTCCTCGACCACCGGATGCACCTCGGTGCCCCCCGAGAGGAGCACGGCCTGCGTGAAGCGCGGGGTCCGTCGTTTCGAGGCTCTCGCCGACCCGGGAACGGAGCTCTCGGTCTCGAGGCGCTTCAGAAGGCGATCCGCCTCCGCGAGGACCCCTTCGGGGAGGCCGGCGAGACGGGCGACGTGGACGCCGTAGCTCCGGTCGGTGGCGCCCGGCACCAGCCGGTGGAGGAACACGATCCCGTCGGGCCCCTCGCGGACCGCGAAGTGAACGTTCTCGGCCGCGGAGAGGCCGCGGACGAGGTCGGTGAGCTGGTGGTAGTGCGTCGCCAGGAGGCTGCGGGCTCGGGTCGTGTCGTGGAGGTGACGCAGCGTAGCCCAGGCGATCGCGAGCCCATCGAACGTGCTCGTCCCCCGACCGACCTCGTCGAGCAGGATGAGCGATCGGTCGTCCGCCGCCCGAAGGATCTCGGTGACCTCGCTCATCTCGACCATGAAGCTCGACTTCCCCCGACCGATCTCGTCCGTGAACCCCATTCGGGTGAACAGCTGCGTCACGAGGCCGACCCGCGCGAATCGGGCGGGGACGAACGAGCCGGCCTGCGCGAGCACGACCAGTAGCCCCACCTGTCGCATGAACGTCGATTTCCCGGACATGTTCGGGCCGGTGAGCACGAGCATCCGTCGCGACTCGGGCTCGAGGTCGATATCGTTCGGAACGAACGATTCGCCGAGCAGGCGGTCGAGGACCGGGTGACGCCCGTCGCGGATGACCAGGCTGGACGAGTCATCGACCGAGGGCCGGACGTACCCTCGGCGCTGGGCGAGGTGCGCGAACGTGGCGAGCGCGTCCAGCTCGCCGACCGCTCGGCTCACGCGGTGCACCGCCGGAACTTGCCGGTCGACCGTGTCGAGGAGCTCCTCCCATCGCGCCCCTTCCGCGGTCCGGATGCCCTCGCGCGCCTCGAGGATGCGGTGCTCGACTTCTTCGAGGCGGTCGGAGGTGAACCGCTCCGCTTGGGCCACGGTCTGACGCCGGCGGAAATGCGGCGGGACCCGCGGCAGGTGCGGCTTCGTTACCTCGAAGTAGTAGCCGAAGACCTGGTTGTACCCCACCTTGAGCGTGCGGATGCCGCTTGCCTCCTGTTCGGTCCTCTCGAGCGCCGCCATCTCCGCGATCGCGACGCGCTCGGCGTCCCGGAAGCGGTCCACTTCGGGCGCGTGGCCGGGACGGAAGAGTTCGGCTGCTTCGGAATCGCCGGCCGAGACCTCGGGGAGCGCGTCCGTTAGGAAGGCGACCAAGCCGGGAGGCCCGGAGAGCTCGCGCGCGAGCTCGGTGAGTCGCCCGGACGGCTCCATGGCGAGCTCCCGGCCGACCGCGTCCGCGGCCTCGAGCCCGGCGCGTAAGGCCGCGAGCTCGGGAGGCCGCACTCGGCGGCCCGCGACCCGCGTCGCGATGCGGCCGAGGTCGGGGATCGAGCGGAGACGGCTCCGCCACCCCTCGAGGGCCGCGCCGCGGTCGACCAGGGACTGAACGGCGTCCTGCCGCGCGGCGATCGCCTTCACGTCGGCGAGAGGGTTCGTGAGCCAGAAGGCGAGCGTCCGTCGCCCCGGCGCAGAGACGGTCTCGTCCCACGTCCCGAGCAGCGTCACGCCCTTGGGGTCGTCGGGGTTCATCGGCCGGCTGATCTCGAGGTGGCGGAGGGTCTTCGCGTCGAGCACGAGCCGCCGCCCGCCCGCCGCTCGCTCGACGAGCGCGAGATGCGGCAGGAGCCGTGGTTGGGTCGCGCGCAGATACGCGGCGAGTCGAGCGTCGGCTTCGCGAACGAGATCCTCGAGCGACGACGCTCCGCGCAGAGCCTCGGGGAGCTCCCCGTCGCCGAGCGGCTGCGGAGCGGCCTCGAGCCGGGCGGACGGGAACTCCCGGCGAAGGGCGGCGAGAAGGGGCGACCGAACGGACTCCTCGGACGAACTCCAGAGGATCTCGCGCGGCTGGAAGGAGGCGAGCGAGGAGAGGAGCCCCTCCGAGCCGGGGCCATCGGCGATGCCGTGGTACCACTCACCCGTGGTAACGTCTACGGCCGCGTACGCTCCGACGGCCGCCGGCGGTGCCACCAGGCTCGCGAGAAAGCTGTGGTCGGGGCCTCCCAGAATCCGGTCTTCCACGACGGTTCCCGGGGTGACGACCCGGGTCACCTCGCGGCGGACGAGTCCTTTCGCGAACCGGGGGTCCTCGACCTGGTCGCAGATCGCGACCTTGTACCCTTTCCGGACGAGGCGGCCGAGGTAGGTCTCGACCGAGTGGTGCGGCACACCCGCCATCGGCGTTCTCACGCCCTGGGCGTCGGCCGAGCGCGCCGTGAGTACGACGTCGACCTCGCGCGAAAGGAGCCGAGCGTCGTCCCCGAACGTTTCGTAAAAGTCGCCGACCCGGAACAGCACGAGGTGGCCGGGGTAGCGAGCCTTCACGCCCTCGTACTGCTCGAGCAATGGGGTCAGGGAGGGGGACTCCGGCATCGACCGAGCTGTCGAGCGGACGACTCCTTATAATTCAACTGACGCGGGGCGAGCGCTGAGGGGGAGATTTGAACTCCCGTGGCGGAACCGCCACCAGCTTTCAAGGCTGGCGCCTTGCCGGGCTAGGCTACCTCAGCAACGGCCGCAGCAAGGTCGGTTCGAATAAACTCTCCGAAGCGCACTCGCTACGCCCGACGAGAACGTCGGAAGGCGAATCGCCTCGGGGAGGTGGGGGGTGGAAACGTCTCACCGAGGACGGAAGGGCCTCGCCGGTTCGCCTCTTCCCACCGGGTCCGGGGCGGAGGATGCAGGTGCCGGGAGATCCGCACCGGACCGCAGAGTCCGGCGTTTCGAACCCGGGCGGGCAGCTTGGAGGGCTGCCATCCTACCACTAGATTACACCTGCACGACCGCCTTCGGACCGCGGGCGCGACCGGGCTCGGGTGTTAAGGCTTTGCCGTGGAGGGACGGGAGGCCGGGGCCGAGAGCTCGAGGAGCGCGACCCGCTCGAGAACGAGTCCCTCCCACGCCGAGGAAGGCACGGCACTGCGCTCGGCCGGATCGATGCCGAGCCGTTCGAGCACACCGCCGTCCACGGGGCGAGGGTAGGCGCTCGGGTCGATCTCGAGCTCGAACCTCTCGAGGAGGGGAGTTGGGTCCTGCGGGCGCTCGGCGACGAGCACAAACTGCTCGGTTCCTTCGGAGACCCCCACCTTCGCGAGCGCTCGGGGCAGCTGGTCGTCGCCCGCGACGTAGAGCGCGAACTCCGCGCCCCGGTCCCTCAGGCGGGGCTCGCTCCGGTTCCTCGCCCGGCCGAGGTGCGCCCAGGCCGAGAGCAGATGCCGCTCCCCGGCGATCGCTCGCGCATCGAACAGGGCGACCAGCGCCGGCGACTCCTTCGCCAGCTCTCGCAACGTGCGTACGATCGACGGCGTCGAGGGACTGCCCAGACGCTTTCGCTTTCCGCCGACGGCTCGCACGGGGCGCTCGTCGACCGGCGGAAGAGGGACCATCGACGGCGTTCACTCCCGCATGAACTGGAGAAACGCGTCGAGGGTTCGCGGCTGCAGGGTGTAATTCTCCTCGCGTTCCCGGCCGATCGTCGACGTCGGGGTGGTGCCGTAGTCGTGACCGGGAAGCACCACGAGGGCGTCGTCCAGCGTGAGCAGCCGATGATGCAGGCTGTCGTACAACTCGGCGGGGTCTCCTCCGGGGAGGTCCGTCCGACCGCACTCGCCGACGAAGAGCGTGTCGCCGGTCGCGACGTTGCCCTCGAACACGTAGAGGACGCTGTCCTTGGTGTGTCCCGGTGTGTGGACGACGTGGAACCGGAGCGGCCCCGCGTGGATCGCGTCGCCGTTCGAGACCGAGACGTCCTGCCCGATCGGGGCGACCTTGTGCGCGACCACCTTCGCACCCGTGCGGTCCTTGACCTCCTGATTGCCGGCGATGTGGTCCGGATGACTGTGCGTGTTGAGGATGTAGCGGACCTTGACCCCCCGCTCGTCGATGGCGGCGAGCACGGGGTCGATTCCGAAGGACGGGTCGATGACGACGCCTTCGCCCCCGGCCTTTTCCGCGACGAGGTACGTGAAGTTCAGGTAGGGCCCGATGCGAAACTGGTCGAGCAACACGCCCCGGCGAGCGGGGTCGCGTATTTGACGGCGAGGGAAACCCTCAGCTGCTGGCCGACTCGTTGCCCGCCGTTCGTCGGCCGGTCACCGCGTCGAGGACCACCCGCCCCTGGGAGCCCTCGGCGTACCAGTGGGGTACGTACAGGAGAACAAACGGGCCGAGGCGGATATCGTCGGCGGTGGGCGGGACCCGACGCGTTTCGATGACGAGCGCTCCCTGGTGTTGTTCGGTGTGGTCCACGTGGACCGTGTGATACCGGCGGATCGCGTCGAGCGCGAGCGGCGCCACTTGACCCTCGTCGAGCTGGGGGGAGAGGCGTTGATGCGGTTCCTCGATGCTCGCGGTCAGCTCGCGGTCGCCGTCCTCCCAGATTTCGGCCCGTCGCGAGACGGCGTTCACCGCCACCAGGCTCCGCACGACCGGTCCATGGCCTCCGCTCGGCGCCGCCGGGCGCACGCGGTAGGCGGCGACGAAGAACGGGACCAATCGAAGGGTGTAACGCGGTCCGTCGACCCCAGCGAGACTCTCGGCCTCGGACCGGTCGATCCGTGGTCGTACGGTCCGCTCGCTCTCGGGGGCGATCGCGAACGGTGCTTCGAGGGGTCCGCTCGTGTCCGCGTCCACGGGCGAGAGCTCGACCTCGGGGGCGGGCAGGAGCAGGAGCTCGCCGAGCCCGGGCCCCAAGGTCGAAGGGTCGAGGATCTCGATCCCTCGTTCCGCCGCGAATTCCCTCGCATGGGCCCCCGGGTCGTCGTCGTAAACGATGGTCTTTCGAATGCTGTCGGACGGAAAGAGACTCTCGACCTCCGACGGCGACCGGGCAGCGGAGAGGACCACGACGGCGCGGTGGTCGCGCGGTCGGACCCCGACCAGGCACTCGCCACGAACCTCGACGTGGTATCCCGCCGCCTCGAGCAGTTTCCCGAGTGCCGAGTTCGAGGAGTTGGACCGGGGCATCGACCGGTCGACGCGCACCGGGGATTATGTCGCTTGTGTTGCTCCGGCGCGAATCCCGGAGCTCGAACTCTCCCAACCAGAGCTAATGCTCCGGGCCGACCCTACGGGGTACGTGGGCCGGTACTGGATCGGGTGCTCGGGCTGGGCGTACGACGACTGGGTGGGACCGTTCTATCCTACCGGTACGCCCCCCGGCGATTTCCTGAGCTGCTACGCGCGAGTGTTCCGGACGGTCGAGGTGGATTCGAGCTTCTATCGGGCGCCGAGTCCCTTCCTCGTGCGGCGATGGGCCGAGCGGACGCCGGAGGGCTTTCGATTCGCGCTCAAGGTCCCCCGCGCGGTGACCCATGAACCGCCGCCGTCCGGGGCTCCGGATGTCCTCGCACCGTTCCTGACGAGCCTCGAGCCGCTTCGCTCGAGGGGAAAGCTCGGACCGGTCGTCCTCCAGTTCCCTCCGTCGTTTCGGGCCTCCTCAGGGACCCAACGGCTCGAGCGAGTGCTCGAGGCCATCCCTCGGGAGTACGCCCTCGCGGTCGAGCTCCGCCACCGGTCGTGGTGGACCGAGGGGACGCGGGAGCTCCTCGCCGCACGCCGCGCGGCGCTCGTCTGGTCCGTGGTTCCCGAGACTCGACCCCCTCCGTGGGTGACCGCCGATTTTCTCTATGCCCGGTTCATTGGCGACCGGGCGCTCACGAAGTTCGACCGGATCCAGCGGGACCGGCGGAGCGACGTCGTCGCGATGAAGGCGCTCTTCGAGAACGAGGGCCGGCCCGTCGACTCGGTCTTCGCGTTCGCCAACAATCACTTCATGGGATTCGGCCCGGGAACTGCGGCGGTGATCGCGGAGGCCCTGGGAGAGCCTCGGCCGGACCTCGGTGCGGCCGGGCGTCCCGCGGGCCAGAGCCGGCTCGAAGTCGGACCGGACGAATAGCCGTTCCCCGCCGGGGCGTCCGCTCTAAGGATAACCTATTTAGGTCGCACCGGGGTCCAAACCCCTCGTAGATGGGAGAGGCCATCACCCTGCGGGTCGCCGAAGCGTTCCAGCAGGACATCGGGCTCGGGACGGCCCGGCTCGACGTGCAAACCCGCCAGCGGCTCAAGGTCGGGATCGGCGATGTGGTCGAAGTCCGCGGCCGCAAACCGACCCCGGCGGTCGTGAGCCGGGCGCAACAGGAAGACGAAGGGAAGGGCCTGGTCCGGATCGAGGCCGTCGTTCGACGGAACGCCGGCGTCAGCATCGGAGACCGCGTCGGGGTCCAGCGGGTCGATTGTCCGAATGCGGACACGATCACGATCGCGCCGATCTACGCGGGCTCGGCGCGGATGGATCTCGGACCCGGTCTCGAAAGCTTCGTCGCGAAGGCGCTCGCTCGCCGACCGTTCATCCGCGGCGACGTGTTCGTGATCCCGGGGGTCTTCCTCATGGGAGGGTCGCTGCCGTTCATGGTGGTCTCGACCCAGCCGAAGGGGATCGTGCAGGTCGCTCCCTCGACGCTCATCACGATCAAGGAAGAGACCGTCAGCGAGACCGAGGTCGCGGCGCCCCGTGTCTCCTACGAGGACATCGGCGGGCTCAAGGAGAAGCTTGGGCGGGTGCGCGAGATGATCGAGCTCCCGCTGAAGCATCCCGAGCTGTTCGACCGGCTCGCGATCACGCCGCCGAAGGGGGTCTTGCTCTACGGACCGCCCGGCACGGGAAAGACGCTCATCGCAAAGGCGGTCGCCAACGAGGCGGGGGCGCACTTCATCGGCATCCAGGGACCCGAGATCATCTCGAAGTACTACGGAGAGAGCGAGAAGGAGCTCCGGGAAAAGTTCGAAGAGGCAGAGAAGAACGCGCCCAGTGTCATCTTCATCGATGAGCTCGATTCGATCGCTCCTCGTCGCGACGAGGTGGTGGGAGAGGTCGAACGTCGGGTGGTCGCGCAGCTCCTGACGTTGATGGACGGGCTATCGGGCCGGGGGAACGTCATCGTCATCGCCGCCACCAACCGGGAGGAGGCGATCGACCCCGCCCTCCGCCGCCCGGGGAGGTTCGACCGCGAGATCGAGATCGGCGTGCCGACGCAGGAAGGACGGCTCGAGATCCTCCAGATCCACACCCGAGGGATGCCGATCGAGGGGAGTGAGAAGGACCGGGAGCGAATCCTCAAGGTCCTCTCGGCCCAGAGCCACGGCTTCGTCGGGGCCGACCTCTCGTCACTCGCCCGCGAGGCCGCGATGCGGGCGTTGCGGCGCTACCTTCCCGAGATCGATTTCGACCAGCCGATCCCGCTCTCGCTGCTCGAGCGGATGAAGGTCACGGAACACGATTTCCGGGAGGCGTTGAAGCAGATCGAGCCGTCGAGCCTGCGGGACGTGGCGGTCGAGGTTCCGACGACCCATTGGGACGAGGTCGGCGGCGTCGAACGGGTTCGCCGGATCCTGGAGGAGTCGGTCGAACTTCCGTTCAAGAATCCTCAGGTCTATCGGCACATCGGCATCGAGCCCCCTCGCGGGATCCTGCTCTACGGCCCTCCCGGCGTCGGGAAAACGCTCCTCGCGAAAGCGGCGGCGACCGAGAGCCAGGCGAATTTCATCTCGGTGAAGGGCCCCGAGGTGATGAGCAAGTGGGTCGGCGAGAGCGAGAAGGCGATCCGGATGATCTTCAAGAAGGCCCGACAGGCTTCGCCGTCGATCGTCTTCATCGACGAGATCGACTCCATCGCTCCGCGCCGGGGTCTCCAGACCTCGAGCGGGGTGACCGAGCGGATCGTGAACCAGCTGCTCACCTCGATCGACGGGCTCGAGTCGCTCGAGCGCGTCCTCGTGATCGCGGCGACCAACCGACCGGACATCGTGGACGAGGCGCTCCTGCGCACGGGCCGCTTCGACCGGCTGCTCTACGTGGAGCCGCCGACGGTCGCGGGACGGCTCGAGATCCTGAAGGTGCACACCCGGTCGATGCCGCTCGCGGACGATGTCGACCTGAACGCGCTCGCGACGCGGACCGAGGGGTACGTCGGCAGCGACCTCGCGGCGCTCTGTCGGGAGGCCGGTCTCACCGCGATCCGCGAGAGCTTGAAGGCCTCGAAGGTGACCCGGGCGCACTTTGAGACCGCGCTCAAGCAGGTGCGACCCTCCGTCGACCCGGAGAGTCTCAAGTTCTACGAGGAGTTCGAGCGCCACCTGCTTCGCGAGCGGGTCGCGCGTCGCCGCGAGGAGCCGGTCGAGGCCATCTACCGCTAGTCTGCGTCGTCGACGCAGGGCGAGGCGGCTCGGTAAAGCAAGCTATAAGTAGCAGGGCCAAGTTCGGCGCGCCGCCTCCGATAGGAGGCCGCCAAAACGGGAGATGTGAAACAGTTGGTTCGAGAGCAGTACCGCGCCGCCCTGTGGGTCCTGGTACTGGTCGCGCTGGTGACGAGTTCACTGGCGGC
>JASHUP010000086.1 GCA_030039915.1 Thermoplasmata archaeon
AGAATCTCGAGGCTCTTCGGGGGATCGCGGAGCTCGAGCTCGCGAACGGGCACCCCGACGTGGCGATCGAGGGCTATCGTCGTCTGTTCAAGGTCCACCCGCACGCGGTCGGTGAGCTGCGGAAGGCGCTCGAGCTCGCCCGCGAGCAGCGGGTCGATGACGCGGTCCGCGAATTTTCAGAAGCGATCCTGCTGGACGAGCCGACCGATCTCGAAGCGCAACTCGAACTCGCACGAACCCTCTCCGCCGCGGGAGACGTCGCCGGCGCCGTGCGCGCCTACGACGCGCTCCTCGAGTCGCACCCGGGCGAGCTTCCGTATCTGCTCGAGAAGAAGGAGA
Source organism: Thermoplasmata archaeon (assembly GCA_030039915.1). The sequence continues at coordinate 340 of JASHUP010000086.1, forward strand.
TCGTGGCCAAGACCGACGACCCCGCGCAGCTCGCGCCCGTTCTCGACGAGCTGTTCCGCCTCGACCCCACCCGTACCGACGTGGCCGTCGAACGGGGGAATCTCTACCTCTCGCTCGCCTACGACCGGGCCGAGGGCTCCGCCGAGCGCGACCAGGCGGCTCGAACGGCTCTCGTGGCCTACGAACGAGCCTCGACCGATCCCGACGCCGCGGACGTGAGCCAGCTCGGCCTCGCCCGGGCGTCCCGGCTCGTGAACGACGCGGAACGGGCCATTCGGGCCTACCAGGCGTTCCTCGACCGCCCCGAGAATCGCCTTCGGCACGATATCCTCAAAGAGCTCGGTCACGCTCTGCGCGAGACCGGCCGGTACACTGAGGCGATCGATGCCTACGAGCGGGCGATCACGGGAGGGCTCGAGGATCCGGACCTCTTCTGGGGCGCCGCGGAGGTGGCGTCCGAGGTCGGCCAGGAACCGCGCGCGCTCCAGTTGCTCGATGTCCTCCTTCGACGAGATCCGGCGAACCCCCTCTTCTTGAGAAAGAAGGGCCAGTTGCTCCTGCGTTCGGGCCATCGGACCGAGGCGCTCGCGGCGCTCCAGCAGGCGGTCCAAGCGGCGCACGGCGACCCCCATTCGTTCTTCGAGGTGGCCGAAGCGCTGCGCGCCCAGGGCGCGTACGCGGACGCGATTACGTACTATCGGCGCGGGCTCGAAGCCGACCCGAAAAGCCGGCACGGGCGACTCGCGCTCGCGGAGACCTTGCTGCTCGCCGGACAGTATCCCGAAGCGGTGCATATCGCCGACCCCCTTCTCAAGGAGGATCCGAACGACCTCGCCGCGTGGAAGGCGAGAGCCGACGCGTTCCGAGCGCTCGGGCGTCCCAACGAGGTCCTCTACTCGCTGAAGGCGATCCTCTTGCTCGAGCCCGAGAACGGTCCCGCGCTCCTCGAGATGTACCGGTTGCACCGGGACGCGAAGGAGACGAAGGACGCCTACGAAACGCTCGCCCGGCTGCTCGCCTCCTCCTCCCCCGAGGCTCAGGACGCGACCCTGCATTTGGAGCGCGGGGACCTTGCCGCGACGCTCGGGAAAACCGAGGAGGCGAACGAGGCGTACGAGAAGGCCGCCGCGCTGGACCCGGTTCTCAAAGTGGAGATCGCGACCCGCCGCGCCCGCCTCCGCCTCGCCGCAGGCCGACCCGACCTCGCGCTCGAGGTGCTCGACGAGGGCATGAAGGCGGCGCCGACCGGCGTGCCGACGAGCATCGCGGCGCTCCTCTTGCGGGCCGAGATCCTCGGTGCCCTCGAGCGACCGGCCGAGGCCCGGGTCGCCTACGAGGAGGTCCGCAAGCGCGACCCGAAGTCGCCGGTCGCGCTCGCCGGCATCGGGAAGTCGATGCTGGACGAAGGAAGTCATGCGGAAGCGGTCGAGTTCCTTCGGGCCGCGATTCCGCAGGTCCCTCCCCAAGAGACCCTCTACCTCCTCCTGGCCGAGGCGCACAGCGGCCTCGGTCAGTCGGACTCGGCGAGCGATGCGGCGAAGAAGGGGGTCGAGTCGCTCCCGAAGAGCGTCGCCCTCTGGGTTCGCCTGGGCGAGCTCGCCGTCGCCCGCCAGGCGTGGGTCGATGCCGCGTCGGCGTTCGCGCACGCCCTCGCGCTCCAGCCGGCGGGCGTCGACGTTCTGCTCCGCGCCGGGTTCGTCGCCGAGCGGATGGAGCACCCGAACGAAGCCCTCGCCTTCTACGAGCGCGCGACCGAGGCCGACCCGTCGAACAAGCAGGCGTGGACGAGCCGAGGGCTCGCGCTGCTCGCGATCGGCCGCCCGACCGATGCTCAGGGGAGCTTCGACCGGGCCCTCGCGCTCGACTCCGACTACGCCGCCGCCAAGGACGGCAAGAAGCTGGCCGCCCAGAAGACCCGCGACGCGGCGATCCAACGGTACGCTCGGGACGCGCTTCTGCTCGAGGCCCGCCTCCACCGTACCGTCACCAAGAACGACCTGTTCGTCACGCTCCACGTCCCCTACGAATTCTTGGAACCGGTCCTCGCAACGGTCGGCCGCAACGCAAAGGTCGACCTGGACCGGTTGAGCGCGGAAGAGGTCCGCGACCTCGAGAACGCGTCTTACCACCTGATCACGTCCGCCCTCGAACATCGACCACCGGGGATCGAGCGGCGAGGGTTCACGCTCGCCGACGTCGCGGTGCTCTCGCCGCCCGCGTACTCGCTCGACCAGATCGAACGGACGTTCGGGTACCTGCGTGCGGTCCTCGAGGCCGACCTGCGACCAGAGAACCTCAAGCTCACCCCCGATGTGGAGGAATTGGCTCGCAAAGCCCTCGTCCTGCCGGCCGAGCAGCGCACCCTCTTCCAGCTCGTCCGGACCTTGCGCGTCGGGATCTACAAGGCACGGCTCATCAAGGTGGTCGAGGAGGCCGGCTCGGCGGTCCATGCGCCGCTCCCGGCGCTCGACCTCGGCGCCTACTCTCCCGAATTCCGATCGCGCGACGAGGGCGCGGCGGAGCCCGAGGAGACGCTCGGCTATCCCAC
>JASHUP010000087.1 GCA_030039915.1 Thermoplasmata archaeon
CCTTCCTTGAAGAACAGGCCGTGGCAGGCGTGGGACATGACCCCTTCGTAGAGCTCCTTGATCTGGCGGAGCTCCGTCTGGTCGATCTTCACGGAGCGCATGGACGGCGCCGCACCGGCGGCGTCTGTATATAGATTCTCAGTTCGTTTCCGGGCCGACCGACCGCTCATTCCGCCGCCTCCGACTCGCCCTCGGAGAGCGCGCCGCCCGAGGCGAACGTGCTCTCGAGGTCGTCCAAGGTGGTCAACCGGCCGCTGTGGACCTTGGGCCACGCGTCGCGGCGGTCGAGAAGAACGGCCCCCAAGCCCGCTCGCGCGGCCGCGCGCACATCGCTCCAGAACAGGTCGCCGACGTACCCGACCCGCTCGGCCGGTGCTCCGAGGGCATCGGCGGCCGATCGAAACGCCGAGCGGTCCGGAACCCCGGGGGCGGGTCCATCTCCCGTCCCGAACAGCGGGACGTCCGAGAGCCCGGTCCGGTGGAGCAGCCAGCGAGCGGACTCGGTCGGCAGGGGCGTGATGGCGCCAAAGCGGACCCCGACGGACCGGAGCCGCTCGATCGCCTTCGGAACGTCGGGGTACCGCTCGACCTCCCCCGCCGGCTTGAGGAACCGGCGTATGACGGCCTCGGTCTCGGCCGCGGGGAGCGAGTGTCCGGCGACCGTCGCGAGCGTCTCCGCGAGGTGGGCCCGCAGCGCCGCGACGTCGGCGGGAGCCTCCTTTCCCGTCACGCCGTGCCATCGCCGCCGGTCCCACGATTTCAACGCTCGGCGCACGGCCGCCTTCACCCGACGCTCACCGAGCAGCGGACCCTGCGGTCGCCACGCCCACTGCCACGCCGCGGGGGTCTGGAACGGCACCAGCACATCGTCGAGGTCGAACAGGACCGCCTCGAGCTGCTGCGACCCGTACGCAATCGTCACGGTCGAACTACCGGATTACGCGCGTCCGCTCTTCTGGAGCTCGAGCAGGTCCTCGGTCGATACCTTTTCGCCCTTTTTGAGGCGCGCCAGGAAGTCTTCCTCTTTCGGGGGTTCGGCCTCTCCCCAGGTCTGCGGCGCCCGGCCGCCGCGGGCGGCGTAGAGCATCTTCTCGATGTCCCGCACTTCCTCGATCGCGGCGATGTGGGCGCGGTGGGCCTCGTCGGCCTGGCCCTTTACTTCGAGGAGCTTCGCCTGGACCTCGTCCGCCTGTCGCCGCAGCGCGTCCACGGACTCGTAGAGGCCGACCATCGCCTCGTGCTCCCGCTGCGCGTCCTCGGCGAGCTTGCCGACGGCCTGGTGATGCGTCTCCGCCTCGGTGCGCGCCTCGGCGAGCGCTTCGAGCGTGTGCTCCACGTCGGGGTCCTGGCGGAGCTGGTCGTCCTGCTCGCGGATACCGGCCTCGAGCCGCTTCATCTCCTCGATGAGCCGCTTTTCTTGTTCGCCCGTGAGGGCGGTGGTCATGTGACGGAACTCGAGCTCCTTGAGCTCCTTGCGCAGCCGCCAGACCGGCACGGCCCCCGGGCGAGGCTGCCGCGTGCGCTTCAGTTCCTGGACGCGCTCCCCGAGTTCCTGAAGGCGGCGATTCCACTCCTCGCGCAACCGCTTCTCTTCGCGGACCTGGGCGTTGAACGTATCGCGAAGCCGTCGGTGCTCCTGGGCTTCCGAACTCTTGTCGTGGAGCTCGTCGAGGATGCGGGACCGGGTCTCCGCGGTCGCTCGCGCCTCGGCGTTCAATTGGTCCCGGCGAGCGCGCGACTCGTCCGCCTTGGCGTTGGACTCCGCCCGTTTCCTTTCTAGCTCTTCGATCGCGTCGGTCAAGGGAACCGCTCCGCCTCGGAAACCGTGTCCGGGTCGGGGAACGTTTCGACAGGAGAGCGCGATATAAAGACTTCCGCGCGCGTCGGAACGACGGTTTCTCTTGGCGCGTCACTCTAATAACCGCGACCCCCGATGAATCGCGCCGTGGACGAGGTCGGCCGCATTTTCGGCGACGTGGGTCTCGGCGGGTTCCACCTGAGCCTCTCCCAGCCCGTCGAGCGCGGCGATTACCTCACCGTCGAGGACGAACTGCACGGCAAGGTCCTCTGCCAGCTGGACGACCTGAAACGGAAGAGCGACCTCGACCTCGAAGCCGCCGGACTTCTGAAGCCGACCGAGGAGACGCCGATCCACGAGAACCTCCTCGGGGTGGCGCGGATCATCGGCTACCGGGACAACCAGGGCCTGGTGAAGCTCCCGACCATCCCGTTCCGACCGGGAGCCCACGTCTACCGGGCCGAGGAGCCGCTGATCGCCGAGGTGCTCGGTCTCAAGCATCGGCCGAACTCCGGCGCGTACGTCGGGCTACTGCGCAATCACTCGATCCACGTGGAACTCGACATCAACCAGCTCGTCCAACGCCACGTGAGCGTGCTCGCGAAGACCGGCGGCGGGAAGAGCTACCTGCTCGGCGTGCTCATCGAGGAGCTGCTCCGCCACCACGTGACGTGCGTCATCATCGACCCGCACGGCGAGTACGGCTCCCTGCGGTTCTCCGCCGAGCCGAACGGGGTGCACGCGCGCTTCGGCGTCTCCGCGCAGGGGTTCGCGAAGCAGCTCCAGGAGTTCTCTCCGGACGTCTCGCTCAACCCGTCCGCGAAGCCCCTTACCTTCTCCCTGCGCCACCTCGACCCGCGCGATCTGCTCGTCTTCATGGGACTCACGAACGTGAAGATGTTCCTCGCCCCCTTGCGCCAGCTGATCGAGCGGGTGAGCGTGCAGAACCCGGATTTCACGATCCATGACCTCGTTCGGGGCGCGGAGGCGGGGGAGGGGAACGTGGCGGAGACCCTCCACGAGCGGCTCGAGTACGTGGAACAAACCAAGCTCCTCGGTCCCCAGGGAACGAGCCTGAACGAGCTCGTCCACAAGGGCGAGGCGACGCTCATCAACCTTCGAGGGGCCGCCCCGGACGTCCAGGAGCTCGTCGTCGCCCGGATCGCCTCGACGCTCTTCGACAATCGCAAGAAGGGAAAGATCCCGCCGCTCTTCCTCGTGGTCGAAGAGGCGCACAACTTCGCGCCGCAGCAGGGTCAGGTGACGTGCTCGCGAATCCTGAAGAACATCGCGAGCGAGGGACGGAAGTTCGGCCTCGGCCTCTGCATCGTGACCCAGCGTCCGGCGCGCATCGACAAGAGCGTGCTCTCCCAGTGCAACACGCAGCTGATCCTTCAGGTGACGAACCCGCTCGACCTGAAGGCGATCACGCAGTCGATCGAAGGACTCACGAACGGCATGACCGAGATGATCCAGTCGCTGCCGGTCGGGACCGCCCTCATCACGGGCGGCGGGTACCACACGCCGCTCTTCTGCGAGGTCCGGCCCCGCGCGACCCGCCACGGTGGCGAGAGCGTCCAGATCGTCGCGAACTGAGCCGAACCGCCTCGGCGGTCGCTGGGGGGGAACGACGGTCCCGTCCCGGTTACCCGCGGGGAGGGGCCGCCTCGAGGTACCGGGCCACCAGACGAACCCCGAAGGCGGTCGCGCCGATGTTCTGGTACGCGGGCTGCCACCGGCGCGTCTTCGCCGTCGTGTACGCCGGACCGGCGATGTCGATGTGCGCCCACGGGGTCGTGCCGACGAACGATTCGAGGAACGCGGCGGCCGTGAGCATCCCGGCGACCGGGATCTCGGTCGAGTTGCGGACGTCGGCGATCTCGCTCTTCACGATATCGCGATGGTAGTCGGTGAGGGGCATGCGCCAGAT
>JASHUP010000088.1 GCA_030039915.1 Thermoplasmata archaeon
TTCTATCAGGACCCGTACTCGAAGATGGGCGAGTACGTCTACGACATGTGGCGCTCCATCCGTCTCGTGGTCGACACCGGGATGCATGCCCTGGGATGGACTCGGGAAGCGGCGATCCAGTTCATGCTCGAGAACACGGGCAAGAGCGAGGTCGACATCGCGGTCGAGGTCGACCGCTACATCGTTTGGCCGGGCCAAGCGCTCGCCTACAAGATGGGGCAGCTCAAGATCCGCGAGCTCCGAACCCACGCCGAGACGAAGCTCGGGGATCGGTTCGAGGTCCGCGGGTTCCACGATTGCGTGCTCGAGGAAGGGGCGGTTCCGCTCGGCATGCTCGAGAGTCGGGTCCATTCCTGGGAAGCCGCTCGGGCGAATTCGTCGAGCGGTGGCGCCCGCCCCTAGGGTCGGCGCGTCGGAGGTCCGGAGCACCGGACCCGCGACTCCCTCTTACGGCGCGAACGAGTTCGGGTGGAGCGCGCTCTCGAGGAGCTTCTTCTCGATGATCGCGATCGCTTCCGACACGGCCGACTTGCTTCGGTCGAGCCTCCGAGCCAGATCGGTCAACGTGATCCCCCGAGGGACGGCGAAGTACCCGGCGGCCATGGCCTGTGTCAACAACTGGTGCTGGGAATCCGTGAGTGCCGGCAGGTGGCTCCTCAGCGGGCGACGACGGATGGAAACGACCTGGAGGTCCGGGTCGGTGTTCCGGAAATGCTTCACGATCGCATCGAACTCCGAACGCCGGGCCACGACCTCCCAGTCGAGCCGCCCGCTCTGGATCCGAAGCGGAAACTGGATGGGCATGCCGAGCTCACGATACAGGTAGATGACCGGCGGGTTTCGGTAGGTCACTCGGTAGAGACAGCCCTCGCCTACTTCGGCCAGGCTGTCGACCTTGAGCACGTCCGAATAGCCCGCGATCTCTCGCGACCACGCCCCTGGGGCCGCGCCCGTGATCCAGTAGTCGGAGACGGAGATGTCCTTGCTCACGTCCGAGCGGTTCAGAACCTCCATGGCCACACCGGGGTGGGCGGTCGAAAACGTGCCGGTCCAGAGGCGCTTCGGTATCCGGATGCGAAACGTGGCGATCAGCAAGCGGTCGATGGAAGCGCCCTCGTCGGCGAGATGCAACTGACGAAATCGATCTTCGGACCCGTTTCGCACGTCCCGACGTGAACTCTCGGTTGTTGGGGAACTGGCCGAGTCGCCCTGAGCCGCCCGTTTTCTCGACGTACGTCCCCCCCCGGTACGGCGCAGAATCCGAATCGGAGTCCGAGATATAAGAAGACGAGGGCAGACGGTCGGGGGTGGGTCCCCGGATTACGCCCCCGAACGGAGCCGAGCACGGCTCAAAGACCGTTCCCGACCGGCCAATCCACGCCGAACCCGTTCGGTAGCCCGAATTCGTTCGGGAACCTGTATTGCCCTCGGGGAGGCGTGCCGAGAGTGGAATACGCGAGACCCGCGACAATGTCGACGCACCGAACCCCCATCGAGCTCCTCCCCAACGGGGACACCCTGCCGCTCCCGGCAAACTCCGATCTGAATCGGGAATCCATCCACCCTGCAACGCTCCCCCACAAACTGCCTCCTCGACGACGGCCCCCGCCGGCGGCGGGAGGTGACGACCGCGCTCCGCTCTTCCCGGATCATCTGTTCGCTCGCCCGACCTCGGTCTTCGTCTACGGCGCGGCTCGTTCGCTCGTCAATCTGACGGTCTTCGCCATGGCCGAGGCGACGAATCCGAACTTTCAGTGGGTGGACATCGGCGTCCCCCAGGAAGAACGGCCACAGCTCGACCCCGTGGGTCTCGGATGGATCCCGGAGGAACGGGTGTGGGTCGTCGACCGGCCCGATACGTTGCGGCCGGATGATCTGTCGGCCAACCTGGCCTTGTTTGGATTAATTCGATCCGATGAGCCCCCGGCGACCCTGGTTCAGGTCGCTGAGTTCCTCCGGCTCCCCGAGATTTCCCAGCGGATCCTCGCCTCGCGAGTCCCCGACGGACACCCGGGAGTGGTGGCAGTCCTCAACTCGCACCGGGTGATGGCGGCGTTCTCACCGAACCGGGTGCCGTCCATCCTGAACGTCCATCTCCAGGCCGGCTTCTCCGTGATCGTCGGCTACACGGAGACGGCAGGACCCGGGCGCAGCGCCTTCGATTTCGTGTTTCGACTGGAGGGGACCGGTTCCGAGGACTGGAGGGCGACCCACCTGGTCTGCGAGAAGGGTATCACCTCCGGGCCGCTGCGCGACGGGCGTCCCGTGGCTCTCCGGGATATCCCGCTCCTCGAGAACGTGATGAGCCGCGCGAACGTCCCTCGGCCGCCCGGCGCTCCCGACGACCGCCTAACGTCGTAGACGGGCGCGGTGGGCCTTCTTCGGGGACCTCCGTCCTAGCACCCCGGTTCGGCGGGCGAGACGGCGGTGCTCGGCGGGAGTGATCCACTCCACCTTGAGGTAGTCGAGCAGTTCACGGTCGGTCATCCCGATCCTCCGGCCCTCCTTCACGGTGAACCGATACGCCTCGATCTCGGATGGGGCGTCCACGTAGCTCAGTTTCGGATAGAAGAGGGGTTTCCCTTTTCGAAACTGGTTCACGTGGCAGAGCTCGTGGACCACATCGAGATAGACCGTCCGAAACTCCGAGTCGCTGAGGTGGTGGGTGCTGATCAGCAGGTGCCCGTCCACGTCACTGGTTCCCATGTATCCGAAGCGAGCCGAGAAGAATTCGACTTTGAGGTTCCGTAACACTCGTCGGGTTTGGTTCCCGAACAACTTCCGGACCGCGGGGACGTCGCCGAACCCTCGGAAGAACCGTTCGAACGGGAGCAGGCGAGTGGGTCCCTTCCGCTCGATCCGCACCCCGAGCTTCGACTCCGTCGCCAACTTCCTCCTCCCTCTCGCCCGAGGGGAGCGCGGCGAGGGTATTAGATGGAGGGAAGACGAACGTCGAAGAACATCGTCGCGCGCTCCCGCGGGTATTATTTCCTGGGACGAGGTTCCCAGCGTTTGTGCCGCGGAGCGGTCGGATTGAGGGCGAGTTCCCCCGCGCACCGGACGGGAATACGGTGCTGTGACCGATCGCGGAACGTACGTCGTGATCGAGGGGATCGACGGCACGGGTAAGACCGAGCTCGCGGCCCGGTTGGTTCCCCCGCTTCTCGGCCGGGGGCACTCGATCTCGAGCTTCCGAGAGCCCACCGACAAGTTTCTCCGTTCGGAGTTCCAGCGGCTCAGCAAGGTCGATTCGTTCGCGGCCGCGCTCTGCTATACCGTCGACCGGGCGCTGCTGCGACCGCTTATCGAACGGGCTCTCGAGATGGGCGACCTCGTGATCCAAGACCGGTCCTTCTATTCCACCCTCGCCTACCAGTATCCAGGGTTGAGCGCGGAGAGCTGGCGCGAGGTCGACCGAATCGAACGGGAGGTCGCACTCGAACCCGACCTCGTTCTCTACCTGGATGCCCCGGTGGAGGTCGCCGTAAAGCGGGTCGAGTCGCAAGGGCAGCGGGATGCTTTCGAGGACGAACCCTACCTGCTCAAGGTGAAACGAAAGTTCGAGCAAATGTTCCAGCCGCCGCGCTGGGTTCGGATCAACGCGAACGGTACGCCCGAGCAGACCCTGGAGCAGGCGATGAACGCGCTCCTAGCGATCGGATTGTAAGAGCGGAGGCCCACGCTCGGGCTCTTGACATTCGGTAAAAGAGTTCCCACCTTCATTGTCCCCCGCATCGGCTCCGACCGCTCAATCTCCCGGCCTCGCGCCGGCACCCACATGAGGCGATTCCACTGCTTCGATAGGTTCATGGCCACCTCGCTCGGCATCCCCGAGTGACCTCTGCATGGCGGAAGCATTCCCTCTGGG
>JASHUP010000089.1 GCA_030039915.1 Thermoplasmata archaeon
GGCGTGGGAGGGCGACATCCTGTTTCTCGAGAAAGGGGCCGATCCGACCGCGCCCGCTCCCGGGATCCACCTTGCTCTCGCTCACGGCGAGTGTTCGGGCGCGACGTTCCACGCGGATGCGCGAACGGTATCAAGTGAGTTCGTCTACGAAGGCTCCCCCGAGAACTGGCAGAAGCTGCTCGCGGGGCAAGTGGACCCGGTGAAGGCGATTCTCGACGGTACGTTCCGGATCAAAGGGAACCTGGCGAAGGCGATGCGTTTCACACGCGCCGCCAAGGAACTGGTGGAGACGGCCGCCAAGGTCCCCGCCGAGCGATGAGCCGCGCGGGCCCGTCAGCCGATCCGAGCCGTGGACGAGGCTGACACCGGCCCCGCCGGCGCCACGGGCTTCGGCGCCGGTGCGGGCAGAGGAGCGGGGCTCCCGGGGGGCGAGCCGGTCGCTGCCGGTGGGGCCGGCGTCGGCGGTTTCGTCGGAATGGCCGGGGGTTTCGGCGGGGGTGGCAGCAGCTGCCGCTTCAGAAACGTTTGGATCCTTGTCCAGGCCGCCTCGGCGGGGGCCACCTCGTAGCCGGAGAGGTCCCGGGCGAGGAAGTTGTGCCGCGCGCCGGGAACGTCGAAGAACTCGAACGACGTTTTCCCGGCCGACAGGGAGGAGGCGAGTTGCGCGCGGGCCTTGCTCGCGGATCGGTCCTCCGTCCCCCCGACATAGAGAAGCGGAGCCGAAACGAGCTTCCCAAGATCTGGCGGACGGACCGGCATCGGGTACGCGAGGACCACGGCAGCGAGTCGCGTGTCCTGGGCTGCCACGCCCAGGGCGAGGCACGCGCCATACGAGGTGCCGAAGACCGCCGCCTTTCCCGGGTCCACCATCTCCCGCCCGCGGAGGGCGTTGAGCGCGTCGATGTACAATTGTAAGAGCTGCTTGATCCGAGCGCTCTCGACGGTCACCCCACCGCGAACCTGGGCGCCGTATCGGAGCGCGACCGCGTGACCCGGGCCGATCCCGTCGGTCTTGAAGACGTCCGGGATGAGCACCTCGAACCCGTCCCGGGCAAACCGGATCGCTGCGTCGAGCAAGGTGGTCGTGATACCGAACACATCCGGCGTCACGAGGATCACCGGGTGTTTGATCGGCTTCGTCGGCGAGAGGACGATCGCCTGAGCCCGCCCGGAGGATACCGAGCCGGTGTCGAACCAGATTCGGTCGCTCCGGTAGAGCGGCGCGGGCGCGCCGGGCTTCTTATCGGTCTTGATCCAGGTCTTGTTGAGGAAGTCGAGCACGCAGAGCTTGTAGCGCTCCTTGGAGAGGACCACCACAGCTTGACGGCTGCCGCAAATGTCGCAAACGCCGATCACTCCCGAGCCGAACTCGAGGTCCGGAAGATTCAACAGTCGGTCGTCGTCGCGCATCGCTCGAGAACCTATTTGGGCTCACGAGCCCGGCGCGATTCATAACCGTTGCCGCGGTCGAGGGAGCGGATTCTCGGGCGCCGTGACCGTCGGGGGGCCGGACGGTCCGTCGGTCGTCCCGGTTGCAGTTCGAGACGGTGGCGGTCCCGCGGAGCGAGAACGTCGATCCCTACGACGCGGAGTCGCTCCGCGAGCGCACGGTCCGCCGTGACCACACAGCTGCCGAGCCCCCGCGCAGCCTCGAGTACCCCGAGGTCCCCGCGGCTCGTGGTTTCGTGAACAGGAAATCGCCTCGCGAGCTCCGCTGCCGCGCGGGCGCCCGACACTCCCCGGGCGGCCAACCGATCGAGCTCGCCGAGCACGGAAGCAGGGACCCGGATCGCCGCTCCGGGTCGAAGCCGGTGGATCTCCGCCTCGAGCGGAAAGCGAGACCGCACCGGAAGGAGCAGGGCGTTGGTATCCAGGAGAACGACCCGTCGGCCCCGCGCGAGCGGCTGGTTACGGGCGGACGAGGACGACCCCGAGTTGGTCCCGGTCGTGTTCGATTCCCCCCCGACGTCCCCGGAGCACGAACCGCTGGGCTTTCTGATTCGCGGTCTTCGGAATCTCTTCCAGGAACTCGATGTACTTCGGCACCATGAAAAACGGCAGGTTGGTCACGCAGAACTCGAACAGCGCCTTCGGCTCGACGTCGGCCCCTGGTCGCAGTTGGACGAACGCCTTGACATCCTCCTCCCCCAGCGGCGAGGGGACGCCGACCACGACCGACTCGAACACCGCCGGATGGCGGTTCAGGACCGTCTCGACGTCGTAGGGCGCGAGGTTCTCCCCGCGGCGGCGGATGATGTCTTTCTTCCGGTCCACGAAGTAGTAGTACCCCTGCGCGTCACGCGTCACGTAGTCGCCCGTATGGAACCAGAGGTTTCGCCAGGCCTCCACCGTTTTTTCCGGTTTGTTGAGATAGCCGGAGAACATCGTGAACGGTCGAGTGGGCCGGACGACGAGTTCACCCCGGGTATCCGGAGGCACCGGCCGGTCGTCGTCGTCCACCACGTCGGCCTCGACGAATCCGAGCGGTGTCCCTACCGATCCCACCCGGATCGCATCGGGCGGGTTCATCAGGGTAGTGCAGCCGCATTCCGTCATGCCGTAGAGCTCCACGATGGTGAGTCCGAAGCGACGCTCGAAGTCCGGCCAGATCGCCCGGGTCGTTCCGGCCGTGAGGGCCGTCCGCACCGCGTGCGTCCGATCCGAAGGTCGCTCGGGTTGTTTGTAGAGGACGTTGATCATGGCGATCAGGAGCGACACGTGCGAGGCGCGATAGCGGGCGGCAGTCTCCCAGAAGGTGCTGGCGTGGAACCGTTCGTCCAGCGCCGCGGTGAGGTCGTTGAGCAGCGCGGTCAGGACCGTCATCTCCTGGGCGTTACAGTGGAACAGCGGGAGCGCACTGAAGAGAACGGACGTCGAGTCGAGACGGCTGCGCTGGCCGATCTCGATCGGCGTCGTGATCTGTTTTTGGTGAGGAATGATCGCTCCTTTCGGGGGCCCGGTCGTGCCGCTCGTGTACATGATCGATACCGGATCGCTGGGGAGCACCGAGGGGGTGGCGGCCGGTGATTCGGACGTAGGCAGGTCGTCAAACGAGGGCACCTCGGCCGCGACCGGGTCCGCCGTATTGGCCGGACCCGCCAGCCACTCGTTGTGGATGCCGAGCGAATCGCGGAACGGGGCGTAAGCGTCCCACAGCCGCCCGTCGATCACCAGGGCCGTTGGGGCGCTGTCCGCGAGCTCATAGCGAAGGATCTCCCCCTTCAGCGCGGTATTGAGCGGAACAAGAACCGCTCCGCGTTTTGCTGTGCCGAACCAGAGAAGCGGAAATTCGGGAGTATTGAGCAGGAGGCAGGCGACGCGATCCCCCGGCCCCACTCCCGCCTGGGCGAGACCGTTCGCCACCCGGTCGGTCTCCCGGTCGAGCTCGGTGTACGAGATCTCGCGCGCGGCGAATCTCAGTGCGATTCTGTCGCCGTTCTTCGCTGCCTTCCCTCGGACCAGGTCTCCGAGGGTGGCGTAGGATTCGCCCGCGTCGAGCACGAATGCCCTACGAGGGGTCTCGGTCCATAAGCTTCGTCGAGGCGAGCTTTCTTAGTGGAAGGGAGGTTCGGTCGTTCGTTGCCCGCTCGCAGTGTGCCGTTTCGGGCCGAATCACCGATCGTCGCGGAGCTCGCTGCTGGGGCGGTCGTACTCCAGGAAGGGTCGGACGAGGTCCTCCTCCTGCACGAGAAGGAGGAAGACCGGTGGTGCTTCCCGAAGGGCCATGTCGACCCGGGGGAGTCGTTGAAGGAGGCGGCCGTGCGGGAGATCCGGGAGGAAACCGGCCTCGTGGACATTCGCTTGGAGCACGAGCTGCTCGAAGTCTCCTACCGTTTTTTCGATCCGCGCAAAGGGCAAAACGTCCACAAGACCGCCGTGTACTTCCTCGCCCGAACTCGCGAGCGACGACTTCGCCCCGAACCGATCTTTGACCGGGCCGAGTGGGTCGACTTCCGCTCCGCCCGGTCCCGAGTGAAGTTCCCCGCGGACCGTCAGGTTCTCGATGCGGTCCACCCGGAGCATGTGAACGGTGGCTCGGACGGAAAGCGGTCGCAACCCCGTTCTGCTTCGGAAGAAAAGTAGGAAGGGGTTGGGTGGGCTCCGCAAGGAGCCCACCGGGGGGCGCGGTCTCCCTACGGGTGTCGGATGATGTCGTCCGTCGGGCCCTGCCCTTCGGACGGAGGCATCGGGGGCGGCGTCACGGCCGAGGCGGGGGGAACGCCGTTCGGCCAGCGCTCGCCGTACCCACCGACGAGGCCCTTCTGGGACCGACGCCGGGCGTAGGAACGCCACTCGATTAC
>JASHUP010000090.1 GCA_030039915.1 Thermoplasmata archaeon
CCGCGGTCGCGGACTTCGCGCACTCTCACTCGCTACGGGAGCCGGGAACGCTCGTGCCCTGGGTTTTTACCGTCACCTGGGTTTCGCGGACGAGGATGTGAAGTTAGTCAAGATTCTCTAGCTCGCGCTGCGTGCAAGATGGAATGCAACCACCCGACGGTCGGCTAGGACGCCTCGGGGTCCGTCATGACCGAGATGTCGATCGCCTGCTCGGCAATTTCGGAGGTGTAACCGCCGACTCGGAGCAAACTGTCGACGACGCTCCCCAACGCGAGGAGTTCCTCGCCCCGTTTGGTCGCGACCTTGTGGGAGAGCGAGTCAATGAGTTTCTGGTGCCCCACGCGCGCATCGATCGCCTCGTTCGCGAGCGCGATGTTTTTCGAGACCAGAGCGCTGAAGGCCTTGTCGAGCAAGGCGACGACGGAAGCTCGCGCATCGTCGATTTCCTTGGCCAGCTTCGGATCCAGAGATCGATCCTCGGCCAGGGTCGCGTAAGTCCCAACGATCCGTTGAGCGTGGCTGCCGATCCGCTCCAACAGCTTCGCGATCAGAAGATATCCTGTCACGGCAGCTGCACCGTTGTTGGGAGCGGTCTGAAGCGGGTACGCGTGCGAGAGATGGTACTGCTTCGCGACCATCCAGTAGAGTCGATTTACGTCCTGGCCCCGTAGTTCCACGTCCTTCGCCAAGGCCAGGTCTGCGGTGCGCAGGGAGGTGACGGCGTCATCTAACATGGCACGGACGGTAAGCTGCATCCTACGAAGGCACTTCTCGATGCTCAGGTCGGACGCGTCGGAGAGGTCCTGGATCGTAAGCGAGTTCCGTGTCTCTTCGATCACTTCAGGACCAATGACTAGGCGACAGAACTCTCGAGCCACACGACGTGTGAAGGCTGCGTTCGAGGGCTGATATCGGAGCTCGATCAGTCCGAAGCCGGATACGTAGGCCCCCACCAGTTTACGCAAGAGGTGATCTCGGCTCTCCTCTTCTCGCTCGTTGAAAATCTTTCGGCGGACCTCCCCCCGATCACCGGTTCGAGGTCGGATCGAGACCGCTCCGTCCTGGGTCGTCTCGAGGAAAACCGTGTCGCCCGCCTTGAGTCCGGCGGTCAGTACCCAACGCTTAGGCAGCGATACGAGGTAGGTGGAACCTCCCGCGAGTTGGAGCTTTCGTCCCTCCATGGCGCTCATCATCGTCCCGACGAATGACTCCGTAGTCTTAAGCGCGAAAACTATAGACTATGTACGTCATACTCGACCCCCGGACTTCCTCATAAATTAGGGTAATTCGTATCCAGCTGCACGGCTCACGCCTAGCGTTGACCCGTCCTCGGCGAAAAAATTGGGAACCCCGGGGTCGGCCCCCGGGGAGGAAAGGGTTGTCCCACGACCCGGAATCAGCACTTTAGATCGAGTAGATGCTGACCTCGCCAGCCTCGCCCGCGAACAGGATGTTGTTCGCCGGGTCGGTGACCCAGGAGAAGTACTGCTCGATCAACCCAACAGCTGGGTCGAGCGTCACGTACTCGAAGGGTCGCGCCGCGGCGTATCCGGTGGTCGCAGTGGTTGTCAGACCAGGGGTCCCGAACCCGCCGAGGACGATGCCCGCGGCGATCGTCCCGGTCGCGCCGAGCGACGGGAACTGTGCGGCCGTCTGTCCCGGACCTTCAAGTCCGATCCCGCAAGCGGCCGTCCCGATTCCCTCGCACGTCACGCCTGACGTCGCTGCTCGAGCGAGTCCGTCGGAGGCGTAGCCGATCGAGTCGGGGCTGCCGGCCACCGCCGAGATCACACCCGGGTTCCCGTTACCCAACAAGGTCGACGTGATTCCGCAGTCGGACAGTAGGTTGTTCGAACCGCAGCCACTGAAGCCCAGGCCGGAGAACGTCGTAGCGAATCCGGTAGCGCTGGTCGCGCCGAGGACACGCGCCTCGAAGGTCTGGGTCGTTCCGCTGGCGTCCGAGCGCGCGACCGTCTTGATCAGGTCCGTGCCCGGGAACGCAACGGTTCCGCCGGCGCAGATGGTGAACCCGCAGGAAGTCGCGGTTGCCGTGGTCGCGGCGACGAAGTCGTTGGCATTGGGGGCGCCGCATGCGGTCCCGACGTCAGCGGTGGTGCCCGTAGCTGCGGTGGTGGAGACCGTCTCCACATCACCGGCTCCGGCAGTGCATCCCGGAACGGTGGCTCCCGCCACTGCCGCCGGGACCTGGCTCCAAGCCAGCGCCGCGTGGGTCGTGAACGGGGCCTCGTCGAACGGCACCGCCGCGATCGTCTGACCGTTGTAGGTCGTCGGAATCAGAGTCGGGGCCGTGCTGGTTCCGTCATAGATCAAGGTCAGCGTGTCGTAGCTGATGCTGACGAGTCCGTGGTCGTTCGCAACCGGCACGATCACATCTACCGCATCGTACGCGACCGTCGTGATGGTGATCGTCGTCTCGTACTGAGACGGACACCCATCGCTGGCGACCAGCCCGGCGGCCGTCTCAAGCGACGAGGCGGCTCCTACATCGACCGAGCCCGCGCAAACGGCCAGCATACCCGCGCCGGTTCCGCCCTGGTTGTCACTGATCGAGGTTCCGGAGTTGTTCTGCTCGAAGCTCTGTACGGCGATCTGGCTAAACGGGTAGACTGACGTGCTCCCGCCGATAGTGAACGTTCCCTGCTGCACGGTCGGCTTGCCGATCGTGGAGGTGACGCCCCCCTGCCACCCGATCAACCAGATGTACAGCGCGGCGGCGGCGGCCACCGCGATCAGCACCAGGATAAGCGTCGCCACTACGGGCGAGATACCCTTCTGCTGACCGCGGGCCTTCCGCCAGGAGCGCTTGTACGCCCGGCGTCGTTCCGTCTGTTTCAAACTCTTCTCGCTCATCTCTGTGGTTTCCTCCTTGTTGGTGTTCCTTGCAGGGGACCTTTTTCGCCGTCCTGCGAGGCGACCAACGGGGGCGAGTCTGATATGTCGGCCCGAACGAGAATCCGTAGTGCGTCGTGATATACGGCCTACTCGCGGGAACGCCGGCTAGACGCGAGCTACCGGCGGGCTACGGAGATTACGAAAAAACCGAGCATGGCGCTTAATCCTACCGCTTCGGGTCGGGAGGACAATGCCCTCACCGGACGGGAGTTCGGGGCTCGAAGCGCTGGCGCAACAGAAAGCCGAACCGTTGATCCCGCGCCTGAGACCGGGTGACGCGAAGCCGAAGGACCGGGCCACACTGAAACGAGAAGCGGCCGAGCTGGAGGTCAAGCTCCTCCGACGGAGGCCGCCCTCTGAAAAAGTGGTCATCGCCCAAGAGCTCGGCTACATGCGTCGGCTCCTGCTCGGAGACCGGCGACGGCTGAGCATCACCTATCCTGTTCGGCCGCCGTACGCCTTCGTCCGGGTCCTGTTCGATGCCGAGACGAACGAATTCCGCTACAACGCACTCGAACCCACGCTGACGCCGAAGGAGGAGGAACTCCTCCCGACGATCCGAACGAAGATGGAGGCGATGATGTCGCACGAGGAACTCCCCATCACCGACGGGGTGAACCTCGAGGATTCACCGGCACTGGCCGACTACCTGAGGAAGCAGTTCCTCAACGTCCTCGACCTCTACAATATCGACATCACCGAGCGCCGTCGCCTGGTCCTGATGTACTACCTCCAGCGGGATTTCTTGGGGTTGGGCCGGATTGACGCCCTCCTTCGCGACCCGTTTCTCGAAGACATCAGCTGCCTGGGACCGGGCGTTCCCCTCTACGTCTACCACCGCGTCTTCGGCTC
>JASHUP010000091.1 GCA_030039915.1 Thermoplasmata archaeon
AGCAGGATGGAATACCCCTGCTCGAGCGTGATCGCCACCGAATTGGTGGCGATGACCTGGCCCGCGAGCGTGGCCCAGGCGTAAACCTCGATCGCGTTCGGAGGGGTTGTCGAGGCGATGACCACCGGGATCGAACCGCCGTTGGCCACGGTGCCCTTCCCGACCAGGCTCTCGACGGCGCTCCAGTATCCCTCGAGTTGGTACTGGATCTGGGCCCCCGACCCACCACCATTCAGGACGGCGGTGACGTCGAGGGTCGAACCGGCACTATAGTAGAGCGCGCTGGGGGTCAGTAAGAGGGTGGGGTTGTCGACCACCGCGGTCGCGAATCCTTCGAAGCCGGCGGTCGCGTTCGCGGCATACACGTAGACGTCGATGGTGTTCGGAACCATCGCGGCCGTGATCGGGAAGGTGAACGTTCCGCTCGCCCCCGCCCCGGTGAGGACCCCCTTCTGATAGACCACCGAGTTCGGTCCGACCACATCCCAGCTCTGCGCCGTCACGGGTCCGGTCTGGGCTTCGTCGGACGAGCTGATCGACCATGTGACGTTGGCCGTCTGTCCCTGATAGTACTGCGTGTGGTCGAGCAGGACCTGAACGATCCCCGATGCCGGCGAGTAGCCGTAGAGCGTCCAGCTGACGTTGTCCCAGACCGTCCAGTGGTAGAGAGCGCTCGCGCCGGCAAGAGTCACGGAGAAGTTGACCGCGTCCGTTCCCGGGTACGTGGTCTGTTGGATGAACGGAGGAGAGGTCGCGTTGAAGGTGAACGCCGCCTCTCCGAGCGCGTTCGTGGAGAGCGAAGTCGGCGCACCGGTGGGGGTCACGTGGGCCGTGCCGTTCCAGTAGCCGATGGTTACGGGCAGGCCGGCGATGGCGGTGAACGCCCCGAAGTACGAAGCTCCCGCCTCCACGCACGAGGCGATTTGCGTGCCGATCGTGAAGTAATAGTCGTTCACGAGCGCACAGGTCGGCGGGGCCTGAGTAAGTCCCGTGGCGTGGATGACGAGGCTCCCGACCTCGACCACGGCCTCGGCGGACTCATTCTCCGCGACGACTCCGCTAACGTTCGTCACTGCGTAGACTTCGAAGTGGAGTTCGCTGTTCGGCGTGGCGTTGAGGGGAACCGTCCCGGTCCATTCGCCCTGTCCGGCGCTCGCGGGGGTCAGCGCCACTCGGCCCTGGGAGAAGATGTTCTGGATTGTGCCGTTTCCCCGGTACGTTCCGGTGATCCAGACGTTGGTCGCATGGGTGTAGATCGAATTCCCGTTCGCTTCGGAGAGCAAGGTCCAGAAGACGGTCAGGGGTTGACCGGGGAGGGTGGCCCCGTCACCGACCGACGTCGAGAGGTCCGTGTAGTAGACGAAGGTCGTGACGTTCTGGATCACCGTGCCGCCGTTCGGCGCTGAGAAGTTAACCGTCCACCCGCCGCCGTACGGAAGGGCGGCCGGGAACGAGTAGCCGACGCCCGCCGAGTAGGAGTTGAATGTGTGGGTGGTCGAGCTGAGGGTCGCCTCATAATGGAACGCCGGGACCGGTACTCCGTCCCGGGAGGCGTTGGGGTCCTTGATGGTGATGTTCACGGCCGAGTCGAGCGCGTCGGTGACCGAGAAATAGAGAGCTCCCCAACCGGGCTCCCCGGGATAGAAGTTGTTGGTCGTGTAGTCGTATCCGTTCACGATCGAGTAAGTGATGGTGGCGGCGGGATGCACCGCGTCGGAACGTTCTATCGCGGCCGCGGCCCCGGTTGGGCTTGCGTGGGTCTGAGCGGGAACCAGGGCGAGAATGGCGGAGGCGACCAGCAGCGCGGCCAGTACCACAGCGAGCGTTCGGCGCGACATGGGCGCAAACTTGCGTGGAACCGGTATAATAAAGTCGTTCTCGACCCAGAACCGGGCGGGGCCAGGAATTTCGCAAAAAATGACCGAAAACGGGGGGAACACCCCCCTAACTGCCCTCCTCGATGCGCTCGGGGGCCCGCCTAGCGAAGGTTGGACGGCGGGGACCGCTTTCGGCGGCGGTAGACCACAGCCACCACCCCGATTACCGCAACCAATCCAACGACCCCTGCGATCGTGAGGTCCAGTGGCCAGGGTGAGGATGCATGGGACGGTGTCGCGGATGGCGGGCGCGGCGCCACGGTGATCGAGAGGGGAGAACTCGTTACCGACTCTCCGTTGGAGTCGTGGACGGTGACCGTGACATTGTACGTACCGTTGTCCGTGGGCGTGCACGCCAGGGTCGAACTGTTTGCGGAGCTACACCCGGTCGGGAGCCCCATCCACAGGTAGCTCGCATTTCCGGACCCCTCGGTCGTGTTGCTCGCCAGATGGAACGTCTCGCCCACTTCGAGCGCGCCCGAGACGACATAGGGTTGGCTCACGGTGGGGATCGCATAGACGGTGTACGGGAAGGTGAGGTTGGCCGAAACGTGCTCGGAGTCGGTGACGGTAAACCGCAGCTCGAAGTGTCCGCTCGCGTTCGGGGCACAGGTCAGCGTCAGGGAGTTCGCCGATGCGCATCCCGTGGGGACACCGGCCCACGAGTAGTCCAGGGAGCCGACGCCCCCGGTGACCCCTTGAGCGGAGTAGTCGACGGTCTCGCCGACGTCGGCGCTCGTCCGGGACGCGGAGATGGACGCGACGGATGGGTCGGAAACCACGGAAAAGTGCGTTCCCGCGGTGGCCGACTGCCCGAGGGTGTCCTCAGCCGTGACGTTCGGGGAGAACGATCCGGTCGCGCTCGATCGGCAGGAAAGGGCGGAGGTGTTCTTCGAAGCGCAACCGGGGGGAAGTTCCGACCACGAGAAAGTATAGACGCCGGATCCTCCCGAGGTTCCGAGGACGGACAGCGTCACGTTGTATCCTAGGTCGATCGTCGCCGCGGAGGTCGTCACCGAGCCCACCGTGACCAGTGAGTTGACGCTGAAGTTGAGGGGTCCGCTGGACGCCGTTCCGCCCACGCTGTCGGTCACCGTGACGCTCACGACCGAGCGGCCCGAGCTGTTGGGCTGGCAGTCCAGCGTTGGGACATCGGCCGAGGTGCATCCTTCCGGAAGCCCCTGCCAAGCGTAGGAGTAGGGCGAGATGCCCCCGCTCGCGGTCGTGGAGAAGTTGGTCGACTCCCCGAGGTCGATCGGGCCCGAGGGGGTGGCGACGAGGGTGCTTAGCGCGGGTCCGGGCACGACCGAGAAGTCGAGCACCCCGCTCGTCACCTTGTAGGAATGGGAGTCCGTGACGCTGACGTAGACGGGGTAAACGCCGGCGGTCGATGGGTTGCAGGACGGCGACGCGGTCGTGGTGGCGGTGCACGGGTACGGGAGATACTCCCAGCTGTACGAGTAGACCCCGGTGCCACCCGAGGGGGAGGCCCGGAACGAGACCGAAGCGCCCGTTTCCACCGTCGAAGGATCCGCGGTCGGGATCCCGACCGTCGGGTCCGAGTCCACGGTGAACATCAGGGTGCCGCTGGTGACCGAGCGCAGGTCGGAGTCGGTGATCGTCACGGACACCGAATAGGTACCCGCCGTGATGGGCCGACAGGAGATCGACGTGGTCGTCGAGCTTGTGCAGTTGAGACCTGAGGAGAGAGCGCTCCAGTCGAACGAGTCTCCACCGGACCCTTGATCAAGGACGGTGGTAGCGAAGACCACCGACTGCCCCACATCGACCCCCGCCGGTTTCGCCGTCGGGGTGCTTGCGAGGGGCCCGCAGTCGCCCGGTACGGGGACCGAGGTCGTCTCTCCCGCGAACACGTTGCAGGCGCCGAGATTGTTGTTCTCACTGCTCGAATTAACCCACACCTGGTAAAAACCGGGGGTGAGCGTGAACGAAGCCTCCCCGTTTCGGAAGCTCCACGACGTTCCGTTCACCGAGACGGTGCCACTCGAAATGGCGGGAGCCGAGATGTTGAGAATCCCGACCCGACTTTGGTCGTACGCGCGTGCTGGGGTCGCGTTTCGGGCGGTTCCGTTGAGCTGGGCGGTGTGGGGAAGACCGTCCGGGTCGTGCGTGAAGAACGACTGGACGTCGTCGATCGTCTCCGCGGTGTCGGCCCCAAAATTCCAGACGGAACGAGGCGCTTCGAGGTTGTGGCCGTTCCAGTAGAGCAGCCGCGACCCGATGTTCGTGACCGATTGGGCGATGGTCTCGGAGCCGCCGCCGGGACCGCCGATCGAGAGCTCGGCGTCGTAGAAATTGCCGCTCGGCGCCGTGCTGTTGCCATTCACCACGAAGCCGTTGTCCTTTGAGACATCGGTCGCCCAGGGCCACACAACATTGTCGTACGTCACCTCGTAGGAGGTCACTCCGTCCCAGTACTCGAACGCGACCTCGGGAAGGCCGGTGCCCGTGGCGTAGGAACGGACCAGCATCGAGAAGTCTCCCGGCGAGGGCATGAACTCGTCCGCACCCGGCTGCGAGGACGCCCCCACGGCATAGTACCCCTCGCATCCCGAGATCGAGTACACCGTGCCATTTCCGCTGACGGCGGAGTTCGATAGGCAGTAGCTGTTGGTGGTGAAATTCCAAATGTTGTTCTCGAACGTGAGCTCACCGGTGGCGCTGTCCATGAACGCGACGTCCTGGATCCAATACGCGTAAGTGACCCCGCTCTGAACAAACTGGAGTACGACGTTCAGCTGGTCGCTGAAATACGAGTTCCCAGAGTTGTCCATGGAGAGGCTCTGCCAGGAGAAGTTCCCGAGGAACTCCGTGGTGTTGTACGTGTACGGTCTTCCCCCTTCTCCCACGCCAAAGTCCCCGATTCCCATCGGTGCCGGTTCGGAGCTGTAGCCGTCGAGGGGATTGACCACGGCCGGGACCGAGACCCCGATCGGCCGAACGTGGACCGGGAGGAACGGGACCGGTTGACTGTGGAGCTGCTCGGAAAGCGTGGCATGAGCGGAGGAAGTGGAGGTGAGGGAGGGCGACGAGGACGGAGCCCCTAGGGCGAACGAGAGTACGGACGCGCTCAGCAGAATCAAGATGGTCGGCCACAGGGCGACTCCCCGTCGCCGTACTGCCGGACCCCGCGTGTGGAAGATGGACATCGTTCGGTGCTGATGATACCGTGGGCGGTCAGTTATAGAGGTTTTCCGCCCGAGCGCGTGGTCTTTCTCCACTCCCGCGAGCCGACCCGACCGTCGCAGGGGTCGATCCCACCGTTGTCCACCTCCCGTGAACTCGGCGTGCTCAGGTGGTCGGGAGTCGCGGTCCTGCGTGCTCGACGGTCGAAAGGGAGCCGACCCCGACCCAGGACCATTTGGAGGGGCAGCGTGACGCCTTCGTTGTCGCGGGATGGTCGGAGCGGGCTCGTGCAGGGCGCTCGCCGGTCACGGACGAGAAGGATTCGATCGAAACCAAAGTCAACGACGGTTTTCGTGCCGAAGTGGATGAAAATCGGGATTGGTAATGGGACCAAGTTCTTTATGGCACTTCGTGTGAGTAATCCCCCGACCCGGCGATGAGTCATCTCGTGGTTATCGTGGCGGACACGCTCCGCCGTTTGGACTCGGTTCGACAATTGGACCCGAATCGGGATACCCCGTTCCTTCGGAACCTCATCGACTCCTCGGTGTGCTTCGAGAACGCCGTGGCATCCTCCCCGTGGAGCATGCCATCGCACTGGAGTCTCCTGAACGGGATCGACCCGTGGGACACCGTCCTTCGGGGGACGGAAGGGAATTCCCTCCCCGTTCCGGGGAGCCTCTCTCACTACTGGCTCGAGCGCGGAGGAGCGGCCTTGTGCCTATCGCAGAATGACCTTGTCTCTCGGGATTCGGGCCTTCTCACAGGCTACGCCTCCACGATCCCGCGTTCCGGAGTGAAGCTCCAGCGAGCCCTTGCCGTCAGTGGCAGCTTCCTCGACATGGGCATGGGAGTGGTCGCACGAACCATTCGGAACCGCACCGGCACAACGACCGGGAACGGTGCGCCGCACCCGCATGGTCCGGTCGACTGGTGCTATACGTCGCTCCTCCGAGTCGCCGGGGCGAACGGCCGGGCGCTCACCCGCCGACGCGAGCGGGACGCGTATCTGATGGGGTTCAACGAGCAAGTGAATCTGGTCGGCCCCTCCAAACCCATTCATGCCTTCATCAACCTCATGCACACCCACGAGCCGTACGTGCACGCGACCACCTCGATGGAGGGATCGATCTCGAACGGGCTGGTTCCAACGAATAATCTCGCGCTGCACGAAAAGAACC
>JASHUP010000092.1 GCA_030039915.1 Thermoplasmata archaeon
GTCACGGTCGCGAGACGTTCCGCGGCCTCTCGCGTGAGGCCGTTGTCGCCGAGGATCGTGTAGCGGTCGGGTCGGATCGTGTGGGCCATGACGAGGGCCTTCACGACCTCCTCGTTGCGAACCCCGAGCTCTCGGGCCGTCGTCGGGGCGCCGATCGTGAGGAGGGAATTCTTGAGCCGCCTCCAGTCGCCGCCGTGAAGATACATCATCATGATCGCGCCGACCCCGCACTGCTCCCCGTGGAGGCTCGGATGCTCGCTTACCCGATCGAGCGCGTGACTGAAGAGGTGCTCACTGCCCGAGCACGGCCGGGAGGAGCCGGCCACACTCATCGCGATCCCCGCGACGAGGATCGGGCGGATCGCGATCCAGACCGACTCCTCGAGGTTCGGCTTGATCGAGGTCGCGTGGTCCATGATCTCCTGCGCCGCGTACTCGCTCAAGGTCGCGGCCGTGCTGGAATACTCCTCGTTCCGAAGGCGCACGGCGAGTCGCCAGTCGAGCGTCGCCGTGAGGTTGGAGATGACGTCGGCGCACCCCGAGGCGAGCAGGCGGAACGGGGCTTGGACGATGAGCTGCGTATCGGCGATCACCCCGATCGGCACCGCTCCCTCGGTGCTCGTGATGCTCGTGGCCCCATGAAGCGACGCGCGCGGCGAGGAGATGCCGTCGTGGGCGGCGGAGGTTGGGAGGCTCAGGAAGGGGATGTGGAGCCGTGCCGCGACGACCTTGGTGATGTCGATCTTGCTTCCTCCCCCGGCTCCGACCAGAAATTCGGCCCCGGCCGAACGAACCTCGCCTTCCACGCGGTCGACCTCGGCCTCGGTCGCTTCGTGCGCAATGATGGTCGCGACATGAAACCCGCCCTCGCTCAGGATCGTCGCCGCCCGGCGACCGGCGATCTCCGCCGTCTTCGGGCCCGTGACCACCGCACCGCGACTCGGGAATCCGAATTGACGACAGGTGGTCGCGAGCTCGTCGAGGACTCCGTGTCCAACGAGGACGATACGAGGAAAGACCATTCCCTTCGCCTTTCCGAAGACGGACTCGTAGCCAGAGGCGATGGACCGGGGCTGCGGTTCCTGGGACGCCATGGGCCGAGAGAGCGGACGACGGAGCGTGGCTCATTAGCCTAACTGACGGCGGGCCGGGCAGGGTCGGTCAGCGGCCGGGGACGTCGCCCCAGAGAACCTTGTGCTCCTGGAGCATCACCCGCACGTCGAGTCGGTCCCGGAGGACCCAATCCGCAAGACGCCCTGCGTTGGTTCCCCAGACCGGCTGGAAGACGAGCGTGGCTGGCCCCGTGTACTGGCGGACTACGCGGCGAGCGTAGAGGTAGTCCTTACGGTCCGCGATCACGAACTTGAGGATGTCCGATGCTCGAAGGTGGGGAAGGTTCTCCCATCGGTTGCGCTGCTCCATCCGCGAGGAGGGACATTTGACGTCGACGCTGAGCGCGACCCGAGGAACTCGGAGATAGGGGGACACGTCGAGCGAGCCCCCGGTCTCGATCACGGTCGTGACACCCCGCTCGGAGAGTCGGCGGACGAGGTCGACCGATTCGCGTTGCAAAAGGGGTTCGCCGCCGGTAAGGCAGACGTTGCGGGTCTTGTTGCGCGCGACCTCGGCGAGCAGCGAGGCGATGGAGCGCGCATGCCCCGGACCGAACGAGTACGGGGTGTCGCACCACGAACACCGAAGGTTGCAGCGCGCGGTTCGGATGAACGTCGTGCGAACGCCGGTGTACGGGCCCTCCCCCTGGAGCGAGTGGAATACCTCGATGATCCGCATCGGCTGAACGACGAGGGTCGCGGGGCTAAATCGGCTGCCGTCCAGCGGGAGCAGGCCCTCCGTCGAGAATCCCTCAAATACGGTGACCGTGTCGATGGCCCGTCATGGAGTCCGCACGGGTCCTTCACTGGCAAGAAGCATGGGCCCGCGCGGGCCTTGCCACAGGACAGCGGTCGCCGTCCCGACGTAAATTCTACGCGCTCGTGGCCTACCCGGGCACGAGCGGCTTCCTGCACGTCGGGCACATTCGCGGTCTGCTCTACGCCGACGCTCTCCATCGATACCACCGGATGCTCGAGGAGGCCGTGCTGTTCCCCTTTGGCATTCACGCATCCGGACTCCCGGCCGTCACCTTCGCGCAGCGAGTGCAGGCCCGTGACCCGTCGATCGTCCGCCAGCTCGAGGATGCCGGCGTTCCCTCGTCCGAGTGGGCCGGGCTCGAGGACCCCGAGGCCGCCGCACGATTCTTGGGGGAGTCCTACCGAGCCGCGTTACGCTCCGTCGGGATCCTCGTCGACGCGACGACCTATCTCACGACGATCGACGACGATTACCGTGCCTTCATCCGATGGCAGTTCCGAGCGCTCGAGCGGACCCAGTCCCTGGTTCGCGGAACGTACTCGTCGTCGGTGTGTCCCGTCTGCGGGCCAGTCGCCGTCGACCCGTCCGAGACAGACCTCTCGAGCGGCGGCGACGCCGAGCTCCTGAAGTTCGCCACGGTGCCGTTCCGCCTGGACGACGGCCGGGTGCTGCTCGCAGCCACCCTTCGGCCCGAGACCGTGTACGGGGTCACGAATCTCTGGCTCGCGCCGGCGGAGACGCTGGTGGTCTGGCACCATGGCCAGGAGTCGTTCCTCGTGGCCCGCCCCGGCGGAGAGCGACTGGTGGAGCAACACGGAGGTCATCTCGGTCATGAGGTGCTGTCCGCGGAACTCGTGGGGCGCGAGGTCGAAGTTCCGTTCCGAAGGACCCGAGTACCCATTCTGGAGAGTCGCCTCGTCGATCCGTTGGTCGGAACCGGGGTCGTGATGAGCGTCCCCGCTCACGCGCCGGCCGATGCCGCGGCGCTCAAGGAGCTCCCCGGGCCGACCCGTGACCGGCTCGAGACGCCGCCCGTCCTCCTGGAGATCCCTCCCGGCGCTTCTCTGACAGCGTCCGAGGCCCAGCTCTCGGATGGGACCGGTTCCCCTGCCGAGCGGGCGTTGCGCGCCACGGGCGCGAAGTCGCTCACCGATACCGACGCCGTGGAAGCCGCGACCGAACGCCTCTACCGGCTCGAGTTCTCGCGCGGGGTGATGACCGTGGCGGGGCTCGCCGGCGTTCCGGTCCGCGAAGCTCGGACGAAAGTAGTCGAAGCATTGGCGAACGAGAGTTCGACGTTCGAGCTCCAGGAATTCTCGAAGCCGGTGATCTGCCGGAACGGCCATCCGGTGATCATCCGGAAGGTTCCCGACCAGTGGTTTCTCGCGTACGGGGACCCCGAATGGAAGGAACGCACTCGCGAGGTCGTCGCTCGGTTGGTCACGTGGCCGGCCGACTACGGAAAGGAGCTCACGAGCATCCTCGACTGGTTCGGCGATCGTCCCTGCACACGGAAGGGCCGATGGCTCGGGACGCCGTTCCCGCTCGACCCATCGTGGGTCATCGAACCGATCGCGGACTCGACGTTCTATCCCGCGTACTACGTCGTCCGCCGATTTGTCTCGACCGGCCGGCTGTCGGCCTCCCAGCTGACGGACGCGTTCTTCGATTTCGTGTTCCTGGGGGAAGGACCGGGCGAGCCCACGGTGAACCGCGCTCTTCTGGACGAGGTGCGCGAGGAGTTCCTGTACTGGTATCCGCTCGACTTCAATATCGGCGGGAAGGAGCATAAGCGGGTGCATTTCCCCGTCTTCCTCTACACGCACGCCCGACTTCTCCCCGCCGAACTCCAACCTCGAGGCATCTACGTGCACGGTTGGTTGACCGGACCCGCGGGCACGAAGGTCTCGAAGAAAGAGGTCTCAAGCAAGGGCGGGAAGATCCCCCCGATCCGCCTCGCCCTCGACACGTGGGGACCGGATGCGCTTCGACTCGTCTTCGCGATCGTCGCCTCTCCCGCGCAGGATTTCGTCTGGGAGACGTCCTCCGCGGACTCGGCCGCGGGTCGTCTCGCCGATGCGGAACGTCTGGTTCGCGAGGCGTTCGGTGATTCGCCCGGGCCCCCCGAGTTGGACGCCTGGCTTCGGTCCGCGATGCACGAAGCCGTGCGGAGCGCGCGGAGCGCGTTCGACGCGACCGATCTGCGCCGGGCGGCGGAGGAGATCTACGTGCACATCCCGAACCTGCTGCGACGGTACTACGCCCGAGGTGGGGCTCCGAGCGACGCGACGGACCAGGTCGCCCGGGCGTGGGTCAAGATGATGTCGCCGCTGACGCCGCACCTTGCCGAGGAGCTCGGAGATGGGAAATTCGCGGGCTTGGTCGCCGTGGAATCGTTTCCGACTCCCGACGAGTTTCCGCGGTCCCCGAACGCCGAAGCCGCCGAGGCGTTCCTCGACCGGCTCGAAGAAGACCTTCGCGCGGTCCTGCGACCGGCCGAATCCCGTGCAGGGCCGGCGGTCGAGGAGATCGTGTTCTTCGTGGCGGAACCGTGGAAGGCGCGCGTAGATGCGTTGATCCGCGACCTCATTGCACAGTCGGAGGAACCGAGTGTGCGAGCCGTCATGGACCGGGCGCTAGCCGACCCGGTCCTGGCCGCGCACCGCGGAGAGATCCCGAAGTACGTGCTCTCGTTCGCCCGTGAGGTGCGGGCCGAGCCTCCCCCGGCGGAGCCGCGGGTGGACGAGGAGGCGCTCCTTCGGCAGGCCGAAGGGTACCTCGTGCGGCGATTTGGCTTCGGAGCGATCCGAGTCGTTCGGGAAGGCGAGGCGTCGGACCTCGACCCGATGAACCGAAGGGATCGCGCACGGGCGGGCCGCCCGGCGTTCTACCTTCGACGACGGCCCGAGTGACGTCGCAACGACCGCCGGGAAGGTCGATGGACCTTCGAGTCGCTCGCGAGACATGAGTAGAGGAGGACCGAACGCCACCGACCGCTCTTCCATACTTCGTCACGCAACCGACCCTCGTACCGAAAGCCGGATCGTGCCGCGACGCGTCGGGACCGAGCGTTCGCGGTGAACACGCGCGCCTCTACCCGGTGGAGTCCGAGGTCGCGGAATGCCGTGCGCACGAGCACACGGACCGCTTCGGTCGCGTAGCCGTGACCGCGAAACTCGCGGCCCACCCAGTATCCGACCTCGCCGGAATAGCTTCCCCGTTCGAGGTGGTGGAGCCCCACGCCGCCGAGCACCTGGCCGTCGGACCGGCGCACGATCGTGAGTCCGAGGGAACGGCCGGCCCGGCGGTTGACCCGGGTCCGACGGATCCACATCCTGGCGTCGTTGCGGCGGTACGGGAACGGCATGTGCAGCGACCAGCGGGCGATCGACGGCTCGTTCAGAAGTCGAGTCAGCGCCGGAATCTCGCGGGGCGTCGGAGCGATGAGGTCGACACGACGGCCACGCAAGGGGAGCGGGAGACGCAGCAGGGAGTACCGGGGCTGGGGAGGGCGGGCAACCACGGGCTCACTTCCGCCGGGTTCCCGACGCTCCTCTCCTGGAGAAATTGAGGAACATGCGGGACGGCGTCGGATGCGCCGACACCGCCCGGTACTTGGCGGAGCTCTTCTTCGAATAGCTGCGGTCGACGCGCCCCGAGATCTCGAAGTAGATCAGCTGACCCACGGGCATTCCCGAATAGATCCGTACCGGCACCTTCACGCTCATCTCGAGCGTCCAGTAGTTGCAGAATCCCTCGTCTCCTTTACCGGCGGTCGAGTGGATGTCGATGCCCAGCCGTCCGACGCTCGACTTTCCCTCGAGGAAGGGCACGAACCCGTGGGTCTCGGTGTACTCTTCCGTGACCCCCAGGTACAGCTGCCCCGGAATGAGGA
>JASHUP010000093.1 GCA_030039915.1 Thermoplasmata archaeon
GCCCGTCGCAACACCCGCGGCCCGGCGGAACAGAGCGTCTACGAGGCGCCACGAGACGCACAGCTCGCCCGAACGTCGCTCCTGCCTGTCACCCCCGCTAAGGACGGTTTCGGTGTGTAAGGGGACGCCCACCCCCCCGGTCCAGCCTAGCGAGGCATCGACGCAGGGGCTCCTACTTAGCGTTTGGTCCGGCGGGCGCCGAGGGCGGAACGCCTAGCGGATGTGCTCGAGGGAGAACGAGCCGAGGTTGAACGAGCGCTTCGTGAACGTGTAGCCGACCCAGGAGCGCGCCTGCGCCTCTCCGATCCCGCGGATCGCGAGCAGCGTCTTCATCTGCTCGACCTTGAGGTTGATCGATCCGTCGACCATGTGCTCGAGCGTCTCGAGGTCGCTCTCCGAGTGCATGCCGCTGTCGAGCTCGTAGTAGCTCACCGCGCCGTCCATCTTCCGGCGGCCCACGAACGGCTGCAGGAACCGGAACGTCGCGGCCGTGTCGAGATACGCGGTGACGGTCGAGACCGACTCGAAGATGAGCCGGTACGTCTGGAACTTCTCCTTGAGCTCGACCGCGTAGGAGTTCACGGTCTCCGAAAGCTGGTCGAGGACGTTCTTGTCGGTCGAGGAATGGAACCGGACCCCGACGCCCGCCGGGGTCGCGCCGACCGAGCGAGAGTACAGGTCCGCGTAGCGGATCATCCCCTTCTTCTCCGCCTCGGCGAAGCCGGGGTAGAGTCCGGCAAGGTCGTCGCGGACCTGCTGGTAGGTCTTGTCGGTCACGACCCAGATGGACGGGATGCCGAGCCGCAGGCCTTCCGCCGAGAAGAGCCGGGCGAGCACGTCCTTCCCGGTGTGCGCCGGACCGTTCACGAGGATCTGCGAACCGACCGGGAACCCTCCGTAGAGGAGGTCGTCGAGGCGGCGAACGCCGCTCTTCACCTTGACCTCGTTCACGTCGGCGACCGCCTCCGCATGCATGCGGCTCGCCTCGGCCTCCGCGGTCTGGCCGCTCATCCGCTCGAGCTCCTGGAGCCGCTCGCGGAGCTGACCCTCCCGGGCACGGAGGTCCTCTTCCTTCTTCGACAGCTGGTGGCGGAGGTCCTCGACGCGCCGTGCCTCGTCGCTCGGCGCCGAGCCGGGAGGTCCGACCTCGCGGCGCAGTTCCTCGAGCCGGCGCGCCTCGATGTCGAGCGCCTGGCGACGGGTCTGCAGCTGCTGGTCGTAGGCGGCGAGCTCGCCCTCCTTGAACTCGGCGAGGGAGCGACGCCGCTCGTTCTCCTCCGCGTTGAGCCGGATCTCCTCGAACCGCGTCCGAAGCTCGTTCTCGCGCGCAACGAGGTCGCGCTCCCGCTGCTCGGCCTGCGCGAGCCGACGGGAGACCTCCTCGCCGACCGGACCGCGCTCCTTCGTCAGGATCGACTCGCGGTCCCGGGCCGCCTCGGTCTGGTTCGAGAGGCTGCGGACATCCCCTTCGAGCTGGACGATGCGCCGACGGAGCTCGGTCTCGCGCTCGATGTACTCGTGCTCCCGCTGGCCGAACTCCTCGCGCAGGCGCTGGTCGAGCTCCCGGGTCGCCTTCTCGACCGCGTCCGCGGCGTCGGCACCGGCGGGGAGCGATGCTCCGGCATCCGTTCGCGCGACGCGCGTCGAGGGAACGGCGGAGAGACGCTGACCATCGACCCCTTCGAGCGCGAGCAGGCGGAGTTTGAGCTCCGCGATCTCGTCGTCCTTCGAACGGAGCGCGACCTCGCGCTCCTTCGCCTCGCGCGAACGAACGTACTTGATGACGGCGATCGAGCCGCGCTTCACGTGCTCGACCTCGTCCTCGAGCTGCTTGCGCTTCGTTCGCTCGTCGAACAGGGTGCGCTGGAGGTCCTGGACCTCCTGGATCATCGTGGACGGGTCGAACTGGTCGGTCTTGACGCGGTCAAGGAGGCCGGTGAGCCATCGCACGACCGTCTCTTCCCGCTCGAGGACGGGGGCGGTCGCGGCGACCTCGATCGGCGTCGGGGGAGCCGGTCCCTCGGCAGGCCGGGGCGCCGTCGGGGGAGCGGTCGGGACCGCCGGAGTGGCGCGGTCGGGTTCGGAGGAGCGGATCCACTCCTCCATCGCCCGGTCGTCGCCGTCGACCCACTTCTTCAGGACCTCCGTCGACTCCTTGGGCGCGACCTGCGGCCGCCGTCGACGAGACCGGTCGGGTCGGCGGACGGTGCCGGCCCAGCGCTCGACGATCCGGTCGGAGTCGAGGGTCGCGGCCCCCGGCTCGCCGTTCGCAGGATGGATTCGCGCGGCGTCCTCGGGAGCGATCCCGAGTCCCGCGAGCGCTTCGTTCGAGAGTTCCCGCACGGCCGTGGGGCTCGCGTGACCCGCCTTCACGAGCCGCTCCGCCGTGGCGAGGCTCACGCCCAACTGGCGCGCGAGCTCCTCGGCCGGCGAGCCGGCCGGCGTAGGGGCCGGCGCTACCGTCTCGGTCGAACCTTCCATGGGGGCGGGTTACGTACTAGCAGCTTGGGGGGTCTTAATAAGTCCGGGCGCGCACGCGATTCTCGAATTCTCCGGCGAGCGACCGACCTACCCTCCCTAAATACGGTCGGCGCTCCGTCTCGGGGATGGACCTCACGGAGCGCTTGGAGCGGGTCGTCCGGAACACCGAGGAGGTCGTCACCCTCGAGGAGGTCCGCTCGCTGCTCGCCTCGAACGAGCACCCGCACGCCTACATCGGCCTCGAGCCGTCCGGCGCGCTCACGATCGCCCACCTGATCG
>JASHUP010000094.1 GCA_030039915.1 Thermoplasmata archaeon
GGGCCGGGATGTACAGGATCGGAAGGTTGAGGCCGAAGTGACCCGACAGGAAACGGAAGTACGTGGTTTTCCCGGACGCCGGGATCCCCACCACGGCGATGCGCGTGGTGTCGACGGAAGGCTTCGATTCCTTCTTCGCCGACGACCTCCGGCGGGTGGTGACCTTGACCTCGGGCATTCAGAGTCCCTTTACCGCATCTCCGCTAAGCATATTTCGATGAAGTCGAGAGCCCCCTCGACGCTGGGGCCTTCCGTCGAAAGGTCGAGTCGGGCGTCCTGGAGGAGACTGAACACCTCCTCCACCGCGGCCTCGTGCTTGGGCGCCGCATCCTGGAGGTCTCCCTCTCCCGCAAGCCGGGTCAACTGATACGTTCCCCGCAGCTCCATCAGCTTCGCGAAGAGGTCCATCAGGCGTTCTCGGGTCTTGGGGTCCCGATTCGCGAGGTGGTGCTCGGTTTCGTCGATGAACCGGACCAGCGTCTCGGTCTCCTTGTCGTTCTGCATCCGGGCCTGCAGCACCGCCAGCCGACGGAGGATGGGCGCTTGCGTGGCGGCCGGGAGCTTCTCGGCTTCCGCCCACGCCTGGAGCAGCGCTCGGGCCGCTTCGACCACGGCGCGACGGGCGTACTGCACTCGCGCTTCCCAATACAGGCGCGTGACGGACGGCAGGAACCCCTGCGTCTTTTGGATGAGTTCGAGGGCATGGTCGTAGTTGCCCGCCAGGTAGGCCTCCACGACCTCCCCGAGCGGACCGTACCGCTCCTTGAGGTAGGCGGGCGGCCCGCCGGGGGCGCTCGCGAGGAAGTCGACCTCGATCTCGGGGGCCTCCGAGTAGGTTTCCGCGACCGCGGACCGGCCGGCCGCTTGGGCGTTGCGGATCCGCGTGACGGTCGCGTGTTGCTGGGGCTCCTTGAGCGCTCGGGCGGCGTTGGCCGCGTGGTGCGCCAGCTCCTCCGGATGCAACTCCTCGATGGGACGGTCATCGTCGTAGCCCACGTCGAGGAACGCATTCACCATCTGGGCGAACAACTGCGAACCGGTCGAGACCATCTGGAAGCTGAACGCCGGAGGCAGCCCGAGCTCCACCGCGCGCTGGGTGAGCTGCCCGACCAGCTGGTTCATCCGGGCGGCGTCGACCCCCTTGTCGCGCTCGTCGCCGCTCCCGATCCCGATGATGCGAAGGGTGACGCGGGAGTGTGCGGGCAGGAGGTACGGAGCGAGGTCGACCTTGCCTCCCGCCGCCTTGCCGTTCGGCTCGTTCCGCGTCTCGAACCGGGTCGACGCGTTGTCCCACCCGTCGGTCACCAGAACGAGGTTTCCCTGGACGCCGTTCGTTCCCATCCGAAGCAGGTCGGCGCCGACGCCGAGGGCATCCCAGATCGCGGAGCGACCGCTCGGGGCGAGGAGCGAGATCAGGTTCTCGATGTACGGGAGGTTCTCCCGGTGGATCTCGCCGAGCGGGACGGGAACTCGGACCGTCTCGGTGAACGTGACCAGTCCGAAAAGGTTCCCGGTTGCCGCCGAATCCTGAAGGATCCGGAAGACCGCGGTGCGCGCGACCTCGATCTTCTGGCGCTCCGCTCCGCCGCCCTGGGGGTCGGGCAGCGGCGCGAGCATGCTCTTCGAGAGGTCGAGGAGCAGCACATTGCGCT
Source organism: Thermoplasmata archaeon (assembly GCA_030039915.1). Next base: position 1,653 of record JASHUP010000094.1, read on the forward strand.
CACGGGATGGCGGGGGCGGAGGGGGCTCAGCTTCGGTCTGCATGAAAAGGAACGCCCTGTGGAGCAGTGCGGGTCACCAGTCTCCACGCTGGTGTTCCGCCGGGGCGGCCGCCCGCTGAGGCACGCGATAAAATACCTCGGCTAGGGTATTTGTGCGTATCGCCGGTCTCGCCCTCCGCCGGCGGAGGGATTCGGTTCCCGAACTCGCGTGCCGGGATAGGGTTATAACCGCCACCCGAGTCGGCCCCGCCCGCATGGGCAACATCCGCCAAACGTACATCAAGCGGGTCGCGATCGAGCTGATCCGGCATTATCCGGACGACTTCACCGGCGATTTCACTCAGAATAAGCTGAAGGTCCTCGAGCTGACGGACCTCGGCGTCACGGTGGAGGGTCATCTCCAGGCGTCCCACAAGAAGCTCGCCAACCGGATCGCGGGCTACGCGACCCGCTACGTGAAACGCAAGCGCGGAACCTAGTGCGCCCCGCCTCTCCGCTTCGCGAGCGGGCTAATCGAGGATCCCGAGTCCTTCCTGCAGGTGAACGATCTCGACCGGGGTGGTCGGACGTCCGACGACGAACCCCTTCGAGTTGGCGATGAGGCAGGCTCCGACGATCGGCACCCCGAAGTTGGCGGTGGAGCGGTGCACCGGGACGCCGAGCAGCTCGCGCACGAGCGCGACCTCCTTTTCGGTGGCCTTCGGGTGAACGACGACCCCCCGGTTGGTCGCGACCCCGGCCATGCCGACCGTGCCGAGGCCCGCGAGGGTCCCGCGCTCGGTCCGCACGCCGAGCGCCCGACCGATCGCGGTGACCGCACCGTCCGAGAACTCCGGGTGGACGAGCGCGCCGGAGTCGTTCGCGAGGACGTTGTTGCCCATCGCATTCTGCCGGTGGGACACGACCGTGAGCGGGGCCACCGCCTCGAGCGTTCGGCGCTCGTGAGGGTCGACCTCGGTCCCCACGACCACCCCGTGGGAGTTCGCCGCGACGAGCGCACCCACCACCTCGCAGTCGAGCACTGTGGTCCGGACCACGCGCACCCCGAGCAATCGTCCGACCTCCCGCTCGACGGCGTTCGGCGTGTCGTCGGGGACGAACGCGAACGTGTCGCCGGCTCGAATGTAGACACCGAGGTAGGGGCTGCCGCCGAAGAGGGTGCGTCCGACCGGCACGCGAGGGTTCTCCCGCGACCGGGACTACTCGGTCTCGAGGAGGTCGACCTCGATGAGTCCATCCTCGAACCGGATCGCCTTGACCCGGACCTGGCTCGGTATGTGCTGGATGCCGCGCTCCCAGATGTGTTCGTTGAGGCGAGGGTCGATCCAGACGTCTTCGGGCCGGCCCTTCATGTGGCGCACGACGAACCGACGCACCGTCTCGAGGGCGTGACCCGCCCTACGACGACGGGAGGGCTGGTGCATGCTCGCCCGCAGAGGGATGACGTACTCTCGCTCGAGTTCCTCGATGCGTCGCGCGGGGGTTTTCGGTGGCATGCGAATGATCCTCGGTTACTCACTTGTGAAGGTGGCCCCGCTTCCACGTGTGACGTTTCGGGTGCCGCGTGACACGTCGGCTCGTCCGCTGCATCACCCACGCGGGGACGCGCCGGTTGCCCCGGACGACCCGGAAGAGGCGTACCTTTCGCGCGAGGCTCTTCCTACGATTTGCCATGATCCCCTCCGTTCAGCGCCTCGTGATCTTGATCTCGCGACGTTCGGGGGCAATTCGCTCGAGCAGGGCGCGCAGCGTGGGGTCGTCGATCGCCCGCTGAATTCGTCCGCTCGCGGCGAGGGCGATCAGCTGCTGCTCGACCGCGCCGGCCACGTCGGGCTTGGCGAGTCGAATGCGGGCGAGCCGTTCGCGGGCCTCGGGAGTGAGGATCCGCCGGAGAATCTCGCTGCGCTCCTGGTCCCGGCGAGCCATCTCGGCCTCTTGGGCGGCGTAGGCTTGCGCGTTCGCCGCCTCCGAGGATTGCATGTCCTGGATCTGGCGCATCCGACGGCGCCGGAGCTCCTCGAGCTCGGAATCGTCCCCGTATGCCATTCGCCAACTCCTTCGCCCCGGATGACTACCTAGAGGTACTTGGCGAGTTCGGGCCGCTCCGTGGCCAACGCCTTCAACACGTCGCGCGAGAGCGAATCGAGCAGTCGTTGACCCTCCGGACTCACTCGGCGGCCCCGGTTCTTCCACGGTTGGACCAGGCCCGACTTCTCGAGCTGCTGGACGATCTCTCGAAGCACCGATCGCGAACCGGTGCGGGCGTGATACGGAGCGCTGCCGCGGTCGCGCTTCCCTCCGTACTCGGCGCTCAACCGCTCGATCCCTACGTTTCCCTTGAGGTAGATCTTCCGCAGGACGGACGCACTGCGGAGGTACCACCAATCGGTCTGGGTGGGGGCCCGTTGCTTATGGACCCCGGTTTTCGCGAACGTCGCCCACGGCGGCGGAGCGACCGCATTCCGCGTTCGTAGCTCGGTCGCCAGCCGAGGCAGCAGGATCGAGGGAGGCACGTCGTTAGGGTGGGTCATGAGGTGGCGCGGCCACCGTGCCTGTCTATTTAAAGTCGCAGGAACGAGCGCCCTCGCTCCGGCGGAGATTTGCCGCGTACGGTCGAATCGAACCGCGGTTCGGTGACGCCGTCGCCTCGGTGAGGATGGACTTAACTAACTTGGTCACCGTACGCCGAACGGGAGGCTCCTTTTCTCACACCATGGCCACCGCGGCGCTGCTGCTGAGCGGAGGCGAGTCGAGTCGGTTCGGTGGGTACCCGAAGGCCCTCATGCACGTCGGAGAAACCGCGGCGGTGCGGCGTCTCGCCGACCTCTGTCTTTCCCGCGGGCTCGACCCCGTGACGATCGTTGTCGGGCCCCATCGGGGTCCGATCGCCCACGTGTTGCGCGACCTTCCGGTGTCGCTCGTGGATTCCGAATTCTGGTACGAGGGACGGACCGCCTCCGTCCACTCCGGTCTCGAGTCGATTCCCGAAGACCGCGACGTCCTCTTTTGGCCCGTGGACCACCCGTTCGTTTCCCCCTCGACCCTGGACGCTCTGCTCGCGGCCAAGGACCGGGACACCCTCGCGGTCTGGTTCATCCCGACGTTCCAGGGACGGGGCGGCCACCCGGTGCTCTGGCGCGCCTCGGTGCGGGCGGACGTGCTCGACCTGCGACCGGACGCCCCGCTGCGCTCCCTGTTGCCCGAGTTCGGCGTGCAGGTCCGACGACTCGAGGTCGGGGACGCCGGCGTGGTCGCGAACGTCGACTCCCCCGAAGAGTATCGCGCGGCGCTCGAGGAGTGGCAAGCGCGGGGAGAGCCCTGATGGACCGGCGACTCACGCGCGAAGCGCTGCGCCTTCTCGAGGCGCACCAGCCGTTCGTGCGGGCGACGGTCGTGAAGGCGGTCGGCTCGGTTCCGGGTAAGCCCGGGGCCTCGATGCTGGTGCGGGCGGACGGCTCGACCCTCGGGACGGTGGGCGGCGCCCAGCTCGAAGAAAAGGTGAAAGCGCTGGCGCTCGCCGCGCTCACCCGCAAGGAGGGGGATCTCCACCACTTCGACCTGCAGGCATGGAAGCCCGGCGGTCTCCAGAGCTTGTGCGGGGGATCGGTCGAGATCGCGATCGAGTACGTGGCGGCCCGACCGAACCTCCTC
>JASHUP010000095.1 GCA_030039915.1 Thermoplasmata archaeon
CCGCACTGCGCATCGAGATCTCGGAGGCCCTGCGATGACCGCGGGGAAGGCGCCGACGATCGCGCTCTCCCACGTGGTTCGGACCTACGGCGCCGGACACCCCGAAGAGGTTCGCGCGCTGCGGGGCGTCGACCTCACCATCGCTGCCGGAGAGTTCCTCTCGGTCGCCGGGCCGAGCGGCTGCGGAAAGACCACCCTGCTCAACCTCCTCGGCCTCCTCGACAGCCCAACCTCGGGGGAGGTCCTCTGGGACGGGGAGCCGGTCGGTCAGCGGAGTGACCGGGCGCGCGCCCGGCTTCGCCTCGAGGGCGTCGGGTTCATCTTTCAACGATTCTACCTCTTGCCGACCTTGACCGCCCGGGAGAACGTCGAATTGCCGATGCGGGCCCTGCGGCTCCCTCGCGCCGAGCGGACGCGCCGCAGCTCCGAGCTCCTCGACGAAGTCGGATTGCGAGGCCGGGAGAACGCGTTCCCGCACCAGCTCTCGGGCGGGGAGGAGCAGCGCGTCGCCGTCGCGCGTGCTCTGGCCAACCGACCGGGTCTGCTTCTCGCCGACGAGCCGACCGGTGAGCTCGACTCGGGGAATACTCAAGCGATCCTGTCGCTGCTCGTTCGGGTGCGAGCAGCGCACGACGCATCGCTCGTGCTCGTGACCCACAATCCCGAGGTCGCTCGCCCCGCCCGGCGCCACATCACCATGCGCGACGGAACCATCGTCGAAGACGTCCGGGAGCCGTAGAGCAGCATGGCACGAATCGCGATCCTGTTGCAGGACCGGTGCCACCCGAAAGAGTGTCAGTGGGAGTGCCAGGCCTACTGTCCGCCCGTCCGGATGGGTCAGGAGTGCATCATCGAGGGCCCGGAGGGAAAGCCGATCATCTCCGAGACGCTCTGCATCGGGTGCGGCATCTGCGTCCACAAATGCCCCTTCGATGCGATCAAGATCCTGAACACCCCGGAAGCGAACGAATCCGAGATCGTCCACCGGTACGGGTACAACGGCTTCCGCCTCTACCGCCTTCCGCTGCCGCCACCCCAGGGGATCACGGGGCTGCTGGGGCCGAACGGGACCGGAAAGACGACCGCGCTACGATTGCTCGCCGGGACCGACGTGCCGAACCTGGGGGACTACGCTCAACCGGGCGACTGGTCGAAGGTGCTGGCGCACTACCGGGGCACGGCCCTCCACGCGCACTTCGAGCGCGTGGCCCGCGGCGAGCTGCGCAGCGTCGTGAAGCCCCAGTACGTCGACCGGCTCGCGGACGAGCCGATGACGGCCCTCGAGTACGTCGGAGCCGCGGGTGGCCGGGCCGCCGGTACGCTCGAGCAGGTGGGTCTCGGCGGACGAGGCGATCGCCGTCTGTCCGAGCTTTCGGGCGGGGAGCTTCAGCTGGTCGCCATCGCTCGGACCCTCGCGACCGACGCCGACCTCTACCTCATCGACGAGCCATCGAGCTACCTTGACATCGTGCACCGGCTCGAGGTCGCGCGCCTGCTGCGGCGACTGGGAGAGACGAAGAGCGTACTGGTCGTCGAGCACGACCTTGGCCTCCTCGATTACCTCGCGGACCAGGCGCATCTGATCTACGGTGAATCGGCGGCCTTCGGGGTGATCAGCCATCCTATCCCGATGCGCACGGCGATCAACACCTACCTTACCGGTTACCTCAAGGACGAGAACGTCCGGTTCCGCACCGAGCCGGTGCGATTCGTCGCCCACCCCCCGAAGCCGACCGTGCGACCGAACCCCCTGGTCGAATTTCCGGCGCTCGAGAAGGAATTCCCGAAGTTCCATCTCGCGGTCGGAGCCGGGACGCTGGCGAAAGGCGAGACCGTCGGCGTGGTCGGCCCGAATGCGACCGGAAAGACGACGTTCGTCCGGATGCTCGCGGGCGTCGAACCACCCACCCGTGGGACCCCGCCGCCGGGCGTCACGGTGAGCTACAAGCCCCAGTACCTCAAGGCGACGCAGCCCGCGAGCCTTCGGGAGCGGTCGAACGCCTTGGTGGGGGACCCGACCTTCGACGGGAAACTGTTCGAGCGAGAGCTGGTGCCGGGCTTGCATCTCGACGAGGTGATGGACGTCGCGCTGACCGACCTCTCGGGAGGAGAGCTCCAGCGAGCGGCCGTCGCTCTGGCCCTCGCCCGGCCCGCGACCCTCTACCTGCTCGACGAACCGTCCGCCTACCTCGACGCCGACGAGCGGATGTCGATGGCCCGTCTCGTACGGCGTCAGGTGGAGCGGCAGGCGGTGAGCGCCCTGGTGGTCGACCACGACGTGTACTTCCTTGACCTCGCGTGCGACGCCCTGATGGTGTTCCGACCGGACGCGCCGGACGGCTCCCGCGGAAAGGGCGACGGGCCGTTCGGGATGCGGGAGGGGATGAATCGTCTCTTGCGGACGGTCGATATCACGTTCCGGCGGGACGCGGAGACGCTCCGTCCCCGCATCAATCGCGAAGGCTCGGTCCTCGACCGGGAACAGCGCTCGAAAGGAGAGTACTACTACGAAGCCGCAGCCTAGCTCCGGCACCGGACCCCCCGCGCCCCGTGCGACCGACGTCTCGGGCGTGTACCACCAACGAGGTCGGCTCTCGATCGGCGTCGTGGTCGTCTACGTCTTCATCATCCTCGTCATCTTCTTCCTCCTGCCGACCGATATCCCGACTCGGTACTCGTGGTCGACCTACGTCCTCGCCGCGATCGCGATACTCTTCCTGGCTCGGTACCTCTCGACTACCTATTCGATGAACGACAGTTTCCTCCGCGCGGCTCGGATTCTCGGCGGGCGACGCGTGCGCCTCGAGCGGGTCCGCAAGATCGAGTACACCAGCATCCGAGACCTTGGCTCGACGGGCGGGATGCTCGGTTCCTGGGGGTGGAGGGGCCGCATGTGGAGCGCCCAGATCGGGTTCCTGGATGCCATCTTCACGGACCCGTCTCAGGGGATCCTGGTCACCGCCGATGGGGTTCCGCTCTACATCTCGCCGGTCGACCGGGTCGCGTTCGCCCGCGAGCTCTCCCGTCGAGTCCGATCCTACACGGGCCCCCTGACAGTCGACGTGGGCGATCCGCGCAATGTTCCGGGGCTCTCTTCGATCTAGCGCCGGGGCCGCCCCCGGGGAGAGCGGTCGCTCAGTACTGCGGCAATGAGGGGTCGACCTTCTCGGCCCAGGCGTTGATCCCGCCTCGCAGCGTGCGCACGTTCGAGAACCCGAGGTCGAGCAGGAGCCGGGTCGCGTCGGCGGAGCGGGTACCGGCCCGACAGTACAGCACGAGCTCCCGGGCCTGAGTTAGCTCGTCCACGCGCTCGGGGAGTTCGCCCTTGGGGATCAGGTGGGCCCCGGGTAGATGCGCGATCGCCCACTCCTCGGGTTCGCGAACGTCCACGAGGAACGGAGGATCCGCGGACCGCAGTTCGGTCGCGAGTTCCTCCGGCTCGATCTCCGGGACCCCTGCCGTCTTCGGCGCGGCACCCGGAGCCGGAACCCCACAGAACGCCGGGTAGTCGATCAACCCCGTCTGGGTGGGATGATCCGAGCAGAGAGCACAGTCCGGATTCTTGCGGAGCTTGAGCTCGCGGAACGCGACTCCGAGCGCGTCCACGAGCAACAGCCGACCGATGAGCGGTTCCCCCTTTCCGAGAATGAGCTTGATCGTCTCCGTCGCCTGCAGCACTCCGACCAGGCCCGGTAGGACGCCGAGCACGCCCGCCTCGGCGCACGACGGGACCAGGTCGGGCGGTGGCGGTTCGGGGTAGAGGCACCGGTAGCAGGGGCCGCGCTGGGCGTCGAAGACGCTGACCTGCCCCTCGAACCGGTAGATCGAACCGTAGACGTTCGGTTTTGCGAGGAGAACCGAGGCGTCGTTCACGAGGTAGCGGGTAGGGAAGTTGTCGGTGCCGTCGACGACGATGTCGTACGGCCGAAGGAGCTCGAGCGCGTTCTCGGAACTCAATCGTTCCTCGTAGGGAACCACATGGGTCCCC
>JASHUP010000096.1 GCA_030039915.1 Thermoplasmata archaeon
GAACGTCAACGTGAGGGCGGAGACGACAAACACGAGCGCGAGCAACCCGAGGAACCGGTTGGTTCGCGCGTAGTGCTGGAGCTGGTGCATCGTGACGATGCGCCAGTCCTCGAGGTCGGAGACGAGGCCCCGGCCCTCGCTTCGGGCCGCGGAGCGCCAGGGGGAAGGAGAGGTCACGGCCGTCACGGCAGGACCTCATCGACCATCGGCTGGACCGGTCCGATCAACTTGGCCGGACGAGGGCCGGGCCCCCGGGTCTCGAGCACCTTGACCTCACTCCGACTCTTCCGGAGGCTCCTCGATGAGCTCCAGATACGCGTCCTCGAGTAAGAGGGAGGAACCGGTGAACTGGACGACTTCCCCGAGCTCCAAGCACAGTCGCAGCAAACGGGCCCGAGCCTCGGTCGATCCGTCGTAGGTAAACCTCCACCGTCGCTCCGAGAGACGTAGGACTTCGGCTGGGAGAGCCGCGACGACGCCCACCCGTTCCACCGCCACGGGGGTCGCGAATTCGACATCGACCTGACGGGAGCGGATTCGCTCGGCCACCCGGTCGACGGCTTCCCGCAGCAGGACCCGACCGTGGTTCAGAAAGATCACATGGTCGCAGACCTCGGTCACTTCGAGCATCTGGTGGGAACTCATGAAAATGAGATGGTCACGCTTCAACCGGTTCAAGAGCCCGCGGACGACGACCCGTTCGGCCGGGTCGAGACCGCTCGTCGGCTCGTCCAGGAGGAGCACCGAAGGGTCGCCCATTAGGGCCGAGGCGAGCGCCACCCGTTGTCGCTGGCCCTTGGAGAGCCACCCGATGCGCATTCCGAGCGCCGGCAACTGGAGCAGTTCGTTGCACCGATCGATCTCGCGGTCGACATCGGCGGTGGCGAGACCGCGGGACCTCCCGACCGTCTCCAGCGCTTCGAAGACGTTGAGGGTGGGATACGGTTCGGGCGTCTCGATGACGGCTCCGACGTCCCACAGCGCTCTCTTCCGGTCGGCGACCGGGTCGAGGTCGTTGATCGTCGCACGCCCGCGGGAGGGACGAAGCAGGCCCACGAGGAGCTTGAGGGTCGTGGTCTTGCCGGCCCCGTTAGGGCCGAGGTAACCGATCGCCCCTGCACCTTCGTATCGGAACGAGATGCCGTCGAGCACGGGGGTTCCCTCGCGATACCACTTCGTGAGATCCGCTACCTCGAAAGAACCCATGACTCACCCCGATGATTCCTTTCGGTAGTAGAGAAAGACGCTGAGAGGAAGGAAGACTGCAACGTACCCGGCCATGATCGCGAGACCTTCTTGGACAGTGGCGGTCCAGATGACGTAGTATTGGCCCGCCCCGAGCGGGACGAGTTGCCGGTGGATGAAGTCGGTATCCAGGATCGAATAGATCGCCCCCCCCGCGTAGTTCAGAGAGAACCAGGGTTCGAAGTTCGCGAGCTCCGTCACGTTTCCAAGAGCGGCAAAGACAACGTAGAGGCCCAGGATCGTGATGAGGACGCCGGCGACGGGCGACCGAATGAACGCGCTGACGCAGAACGCGACGCTCAGCGTGGCGAGCGTGAAGAGCCCCGCTGCCGCCAACGATTGGCCGATTCCCCACCACGGGAGGCTGCTCAGGCTGAAGAAGTAGGCCCCGCCGACAATAGCGAAGCCGTAGTAGAGCCCGACGATCGCAAAAGTCGCAATCGCAGCCGCGGTGTAGCGTCCCAGGAGGAGAACGGACCTCCGGATTGGGAGCACGAGCATGTAATAGCCCGCGCCGGACGAGAAGTCGACGCTCAAGGCGTCCCCTCCGAAAAAGGCCGCTGCCAGGATGATCCAGAGGGGGGCGTAGCCGAGGAAGTTGCAGATGTACTCCGCGGGATGGTCGAGTTGGGCCAGTTGCTCGGTCGGGATACCCACGCTGATCTGAAATGTCAGCGTGAGCGCGGAAACGACGAACACGAACCCGAGCAGTCCGAGGAACCGGTTCGTCCGAAGGTAATGTCGGAGCTGGTGTTTTGTTACGATCCACCATTCCTCGAGATCGGAGACGAGATATCGGACGCCGGCTGGGGCCCCGACCACCGCGTGGGAGGTCGCCACGGTCACCTTAGGACGCTCATCTTGCCGGCGATTCCTGTCCGCTACTCCGGCCCGGGAGCTTCGTGGGACCGGCCCGAGTCCACGGCCACCGCTACCGGTGCGATGAGATGCTCGAGCGAGCGGTTTAAACCTTTCCTCGTGGGCGACAGATCCGACGAGGTCCCGCGCGGGGCCTCTCCTCCACCGGCTTTTAAACGGAGCCCGTCACTTCGTACATCGCTCGAGGCGAGCCAACGACAATGCATCGGGGGGGCCGTGGGCCATGGGCCGTCGCGGTGTTAGTGGGAATCCTGCTGGCCGGTGCGACCGGGCAGGCGTTGCCGCAGGGCCGCGTCAGCGTCGCTGCCGAGCCCACCGGCGGGTCGGCATCCATCTCGATTGCCGCCATGTCGAATTTTGGATACCAGCCCGACGCTATCGGAAACGTTCCTCTGAACGCGACGATCACGGTCACGTTCACCGACGACGACGTCCTCCCGCATACGTTCAACATCTCATCGAGGGAGGGCTTCCGGATCCCGAACGACTACACTGCCGCCCAACTGAACCAGCTCTTCGACCAGTATCATGCCCTGTACGCGGCCGAAGTGGGGTACGGGGGAGACGTCTCTGTCGGCACCTTTACCTCTCCTTCCTCTCCGGGATGGTACGAGTTTTTGTGCAATGAGTCCGGGCACTTCACCGAAGGGATGTATGGCTTCATCGCGTTCGGCGAACCGGTTCCCTCGAATCTCACCGAGCACGGCACCGGCTCGGAGATTCCGACCGTGGGCTCCGCGCTCATCGCCGCCGTTGGGGGAGCCCTGATTATCGCGGTTCTGGCGATTGCCGTGCTGTGGCGTCGCCGCCGGGCGGCGCCCCGGTCACCTCCCGAGCCTCCTCATCGGTCCTGAGCGCCTCCGACGTTCGGTCGATTCCAATCGGAACTGCGAGTTGTTTCGAAGCGAACCGTGTGGTTCCCTGTGACGATACTCCGCCTCCGAACGGAACGGTGAGTCCCGGCTCGGGATTGGAATCTGCTCGCAGACCGCGCGAGGGCCCTAAGCCGCATGTCCCGCGCCGAGCCGTTCTACTCGGTAGATATCCGGGCCAGCCACACCTCATCCCGCCAACCGCGACCGAACCGTACGCGCTCGCGAAAGCGACCCTCGTGACGCAGACCGGCCTTCTCGAGCACCCGGATCGACGCTCGATTGAGGGCGAATGCTCGGGCTTCGATCCGATGCAGACCCAACGTACGGAACCCCAGGTCGCACATCGCCTTTGCTGCCTCGGTCGCGTACCCCTTACGCCTCTGACCAATCGCGATCCAGTACCCTAGTTCGGCGCGTTGATCGGCCACCGAGAGATGGCTAAGTTCGATCATTCCAACCAACGGTCCTCCGTCGCCGAGGGCGATGGCCAGGCAAAGGGATTCGCGCTTCCGAAACTGGAACCGCTTCCGACGTACGAACTCTAGGGCATGACGGCGGAAATAGGGTCGAGGGAGGAAGTGGATGCCCCATCTAGTGGTCGGGTCAGCGCACGTTCTACGGATGGACTCCACGTCCCTCGTTTCCGGAAGTCGAAGCACCAACCGATGAGTCCGGATCGGGAGATCGGGCCATCGTTCGCGGGGGAACTTGATAGTCGAGGTCACGGTCGAGTGTGCCCCGGGCACGGATATTCCTTTTCCCAAAGCCGTCCGGGCTGGATGAGGAGGGCAGCGACCGGCGGCCGAAGAGCCCCGGTCACCCATTGACGCCGGTGGCGCGGACCGACTTCCGCCGGCGGGATACGACCCGGCCATGCCCGGCCCACGGAGCGGCCTCGATGATGAGGTGAAGCGGGACCTCGGCGACAAATGGACCCTGGTCGCTCTTGCGGAGCATCTCGGGCTTCGGGGCCGGTTCGACCATGCGAACGATTCCGAGGCCGGCGTCGTGAAGATACCGTGAGTAAGTGGCGAGGGTTCGATGGTACGAAGTGGTGTAGGCCGTCTCGGCCTCAGAAATCTTCCAAGGCACGCGCACCGTCCGCTCACGGCGGTACCCCTCCACTTTCCGAGCCACCACGGTACGGTAGGGGCGATGCTCCACCAACCACACGGACCGATCGTCGATATCGAAGCACGGATGGTTGATCGAAAAGACGAGACGACCATCGGGAGTCAGAAGGCGTGCGATCTCCCGAATGGTCCCTGCGGCATTGCGGATGTCCATGATCGCCATGTTGGCGACGATCCGGTCGAATGACCGGGCGGCAAACTCTCGCATCCGAGCGGCGTTTCCCAGCACGAATTCGGCTCCCGTCGGGCGAGCCGCCTCGTGCTGACGGGCGATACGGATCGAGGCCACCGACGCATCGATCCCTACTGCCCGGGAGGCGCCGCGTCGTTTGAGCTGACGGGTCAGGTAGCCGTTTCCGCAGCCGACGTCGAGGACTCGAAGACCCCGAACCGACCCGAGCGCCGCCCACAGCGGTGGGTCGATGAGGGACCGGTGCCAAAGGTCGCCCCGCTCCCCCATTCGATGGTCTCGCCAGGTCGCAAGGGCATCCCACCCCACTCGAGTCATCGAAGTATCGTCCAACCTGAGCCTCCGTTCTTCTTAACGGTCCTTCCGGGAAGGCCGGACGTCTCGGTCACCGGGGGGCTCACCGGAATTTCGGTCCCCCGAGCCCTCGGGCGAGGGCAGTCCCGAGCTGGGAGCGGGTCGCCATAGCTTTAGCCACGATGTCTTAGGGTGGTTGGTAACACCATGCCATACTACGAATGTCCGGTCTGCGGTGGAGGGTATGTCATCGACCCGGCGCCCACGCATCCCAAGTGCGACCGCGATGGGGCCGCGCTCAAGCGGGCGAGCGAGGCGTCCTACGAACTCGCGGCGCGTCGAGACGACTACGAAGCCCCGGCCGTCAAACCCAAGGCCCGGACCAAGGCAAAGAGTCACTAAGCGTTCGCTCAATCGGGGGGCTGCGTCCTACAGCCCTCGGAGGGAGCGGGACAAGCACACGTCTCGAGCTGTTCTCCGGAGTCGGGCTCGCAACCAGCCCCGGGACGCGCGTCGGGAGCGGGTACCGTTGATGGAGGCTCGTAATCGGACCCTACCGGGGCATTACCGGTCAGGGCCAACCGATTCCGCAGGAGAACGAGTCACCGGCGGAGGCGCGGGTCGAGTGCGTCCCGGAAACCGTCCGCGAGGAAGTTCACGCTGATCGCCCAGAGAAAAAGGACCAAGCCGGGGAAGAGGACCTGCCACCAGGGAATCGAGCATAGCGACCCGCCGGAAATCTGGCACTCCTGGAACAACGACGGCAGCATCTCGGTCGACGCCGCTGCGATCGACCCCCATTCCGGGATCAGGGGCGCCGGAAAGATGACGAAGCCGAGGAAAGCGATGCCCGCCAAGAGGAGCGGTACGGTCCCCACGTCGAGAGACATCTGGATGAACACCGGGAACATGCTGTTGGGAACGATGTGCCGACGGAGGATGCGTCCCCTGCTGGCGCCGGTCGCCTTGGCCGCCTCGACGTACTTCTGTTCTCGAACGATCAGGGCCTGGCCCCGGACGATGCGAGTGTAGAGCGGCCAGACCGTGACGATGAACGCACCGACGATGAGCAGCACGGTGTTGTCGAAGCCCGAGATTCCTGATTCCTTGCCCACGACAATGATGACGATCACGAGGAGTAGACCGGGAATCGAGAGGAAGATGTCAGTGACCCGCATGATCGCCTCATCGACGGCACCGCCGCTGTAGCCGGAGAGGGCCCCCAGAAACATGCCCGACATGGCCCCCGTCACCACGACCGCGAGCGAGATTCCGATCGACCAGTCGGTGCCCTTCACCAGGCCGTCATACAGATTGAAGAAAACGCTCGTGTCCACCTCTGTCCCGCCGGTGGGGGAGACAAGGGAACCCAGCGGCAGTGGACCGGCGGTCAGGCTCGTGGGGTTCAAGGTGGGAGCGATGAAGTTGCTGAACCCCTTCGGGGTGGCATAGCAACCGGGGCCGGGAGCCGCTGTCCCTTGACTGTACGTGCAGACGACAGGGTATCCCGCTGCACAGTCCCCCGGAGGGGGAAGTCCCTCAGTGGCACAATACGTGGTGAGAGACTGCGACGGCGCGTTGTAGACATACCCGTAGAGGAAAGCGAACGCAAAGCAAGCTACGATGACCAATCCGGCCATCGCGAGTGAGTTTCTCCGAAGAAAGTACCAGGTACGCTTCCACGAAGCGACCCGCGCCTGCCACCGACCGGTGCCCTGCGACACTCCTTCACGTTGCGCCGGCGTTCTCTTTCCCGTCATCCCCGGCTCACTCGACCCCTCCCACTCTCCCGGGCAAGGTCGTGAGCCACGGTTTGCGAGTGGAGCGCAAGCAACCCGGTCCGAGCTCTATCGCGAT
>JASHUP010000097.1 GCA_030039915.1 Thermoplasmata archaeon
GGTTCCGCGATCTTGCCGTCGCGAATGCGATACCCGAGTCGAATCTCGCCCCCGAACGCCCCGGTTAGGGGGTCCAGCGAGGACCAGCCGATCTGTTGGACCCAGATCCCGTCGCGGGCGGCTTCGACGAGCTCGGTATCGGTCCCTCCCTGACCGGCGTCGAGTGCGATCGTGGAAGGGCTGAGCACCGCGGGGAGCAGGAAGCGGAACCACATTCGGGAACCGGTCTGGAACCCGCGGAATCCGTTTCCCGTGGAGTGCGCTTCGAACGCACCCGCGTGGAGCGAGTCGTACAGGGTCTCGGAGACGACTCCGTGCTCGAGGAGCGTGCGACGCCGTTGCGGTACCCCTTCGTCATCCACGGGGGACGACATCGGAGCCCACGCGATCCGCCCGTCATCGTAGACGGTCGCGAGCTCGCCGCCCACGGTCGAACCGGGAAGAAGCGCGACCTGTTCCAGCTTCGCCGAACCCGTGAGGCGCCCTCGAAAGACTTCGGGCAGGATGCCCGCGAGCACCGACGGCGGCAGGATAACGGCCTGTTCTCCGGTGGGCGGGGGTTTCCCCCTGCGGGTGTCCTCCGCAAAACGGCACCAGTCGTCCACCCGGTGCGCGACGTTGACCGACGGGAGCCGCCGGTGGGTCTCGTTGACCCAAAACTCCCCGGGCCCGGCTCCTTCCGGCCCTCCGAACGCCTTCACCCCGAGTTCGACTTCCACGGTCGTGTGGCCGAATCCCGTTCTGAGCCCAGCGGAATTGCAGATCGACGTCTCGGTGAGAGTCGCGCGAACCGCGCCGAAGCTGAGGGTCGATCGAGAGTGATCTTCGAAGGCGGCTCGGAGAGCCGCCACGTACCCGTCGATCGAGTCCATCGGGTACTCCCAGAGACCGCGATCCAGGACCTCCACGATCCCTCCCGTGGCGCCGTGGCCGCTGGGAAGTTCGACCCTCGCGCTGGGGAACGATGCGAAGCGAGCGAGTTGTTCGGCGTCCTCGGCCGACTGCCGAACCCCTTCGTCCGAGAAGTCGTTCGAGGCCTGCTGGCCGACCCCGGTCGCGTCTTCTCGGGTTCGGAAGACGCGGATCGCGTATCCTTCCAGCGCGACCGGCCCCCGGGCCATCTCGACCTTGCCGGCACTCAGGTAGATCTCGTATCGCCGGATCCTCTCGCCGAACACCTCCCAGGGTTCCTTGCCGGTCAGGCGGTCCCCGACCCGGAACGCGGCGGCGTCGCCCGGTTTTGCGACGCTCATGCCTGGCCCACCACTGCGCTCGCAAGGAGGTAGGGACCTCCGGCCGAGTTCGGAAGAAAGTCGGTGCGGCCCTTGCCGCAACTGCTCGTATCGAGCTGGAAGTCCTCCTTTCCGCTCAGTCCCCGGATCGACGCGAGGAAGTCGAGGACCCGCCCAGAAAGGGCCATGGAGCTCACGAGGCGGGTGATCTCGCCGTGCTCGATGAGGTGACCCTTGCGGGCCTTCACCTGGATCAGGCCCCCGAGGGGGTCCTCGATGCCCGACGTGCCGGACTCGAGGAGCACTCCGTCCCCGGCCTCCTTGACCAGCTCCGCGAGGGAGTGGTCGCCCGGTTCGACGTAGGTGTTCGTCATCCGCACGAACGAGCGGCTCAGGAAGTCCGAGCGGCGGGTGTTACCGGTCGGGACCGTTCCGAGCGCGGCGGCGCTTTCTCGGTCGTGAAGGGCTCCGACGAATCGCCCTTTCTCGACCAGCACCGTCCGCTGCGCCGGGTGACCCTCGTCATCGCAGTAGATCTGACTCCACGCGCCGGGATAGGCGCCGTTGTCCACGATCGTGAGCATTTCGGGGCCGAGCTTCTCTCCCAGGAGTGGCTTCAGGTACGACCGATCCCGCAGGAACTGGTCCGCCTCAGCTCCGTGCCCGAAGGATTCGTGGGCGAAATATCCGGTCAGGCTCGGTGACAGAAGGACCGTTCGTTTTCCTGAAGGCGGGGCCTGCGCGTGCAGGAGTTCGCGCGCATCCTGGGCCGCTTGGCGGGCGTTCTCCTGGGTCAGGGCGTCGAGCACTTCGCGGCCGCCCACGCCCCCGTGAACGAAGCGGTCGGACTCCGCGCGGCCGTTCTCCATCGCGAGCGGTCGGATCGAACCCCGAACACGGCAGATGCCCTGCAGACAGCGAGCGCCGGCCGAGTTCAGGTAGAGGCGCTCGTCCTCGCGCCAGCTGATCGCGACGTGCGTGTTGCGGATATCCGGGGTTGCCGAGGTCCAAGAGCAGACCTCCCGCGCCAGTTGGAGCATCTCCGCACCCTGCATGTCCTGAATCGGTCGCGAGGGGGAGGTGAACGACTCGAGCCGGGCCGTCGAGGAGACCCCCGGGGGGCCCTCTCGGGCCGGTCGGTGGACGAGCGCTCGTTCGAGCGCACTCTCGACGGTCCGCAGCGAGCTCGGGTCGAGGCCCGACACCGAGGCCTCTGTCCACCCCGTGCGAGTCCACGCCCGGAACACCGCGCCCTCGAGCCGGGGCGCGTGTTGGAAACTTGTGCCGTGGGAGTCGTATCGAACCGAGAGGCCGGTCGCCGCCTGGGCGAACACCTCCACGAACGGTCCTCGCTGCGCGAGTCGTGCGACCGTACGGTACAGCGGTTCTTCCGACGCGGATAGCTCGCCCATCCGTGCCCGAATCAAAGGAGAGGGGAGGCATAACCGTGCTGCCGTGAGGTTTGGGGCTTCGCTGGCCCGTTCCGCGTTTCCCGCGCCCGGACCGAGCGGATATAGCGGAGCGCGGTTGTCGAGGCGGCGTGCCGAACCGACCTGCCCCCCGAGAGTTTGGTCTACTGGGTTTCGATCACGTGGATGTGCGCGTGCGCGACCGGGCGAAGGCGAAGCGCTTCTTTGTCGAACAGCTGGGAATGGACGTGGTGGGCGAGGGTCCCGACCACACGTTTCTGATCTTCGGCGACCAGGTGCTGGGTCTCCGGGACGCCAAGGACGGAGAGATGTTGGGCGGCATCGATCACATCGCCCTCCGGGTCAGCGAGTGGACCGGTCTGCGAAGTCGAGTCGGGCGGGCTCGAGTCGTGATCACGGGGGAGAAGGAGCGCGAAGACTCCCGGTCGCTCTTCCTTCGCGGTCCCGAGGGACTTCGGATCGAGCTC
>JASHUP010000098.1 GCA_030039915.1 Thermoplasmata archaeon
ATCGGCCCGCGCACGAGGCGAGCTTGAAGACCTCTAGGGACATCCCGATCGCATGTCGACCGAACGACGGTTCGCGCGGTTGGGCGCCGGAACGCCGCTTCCCCCCGGCGCGTCCATGGTCCCCGACGGCGGGATGTGCCTCTCAGTCTTTCTGGTTCTTCGGTCTCCCGCGAACTCGCAGCAGGTCCTGATGGGACGGCTGAATCCCACGGCCGACTGGTGGGAGAAGGGGGGAGTGGACCCGGGCCGAATCGAGCGCATCGGCCGGAAATGGATGCTCCCCTCCCGTCAGCTGGTCTTCTTCGAAGGGATCGACGAGGCGGCCCGGGTCATCTGCCGCGAGCAGCTCGGCTCGGAGCTTCCGGCCGTCACGGGTCCGTCGGTCTTTTCCGACCCGTCCGACCGGCCCGGCCCGGGGGCCCGCGACCCGCACTGGGACATCCACTTCGTCTTCGACGGCCGCTGGACGACGACGACCCCACCGTCCAACCCCATGTGGCACGAGCTCGCGTTCGTCGAGGTCCCGAAGACCCCCCGCGCGGAGATCGCTCGGGGGCAGGCCGACGTCCTCGAGCTGATCGGGATCCGACCCTTGGAGTGACCTCTCCCGCTAGCGGGACGGGACGAACCAGACGTCGGTGATCGAGTACTTCGGGTTCGGGTCGAACCGGGCCTCGATCGGCATGCCGACATAGAGGTCGGACTCGGTGCAGTCCTTAAGGCGGACGAGGAGCAAGCTCCCGACGCCATCGAACTCGACGAGCGCGAGGTTGTACGGCGTCTCCTTCAGGAACGCCTCACTGCCGAAGTGGCACGTCGTCCAGGAGTGCACGCGACCCTTGGTCGGCAGGTCGATCCACTCGGTCGGAGCGCCGCACACCATGCAGTGACCGCGCGGGGTCCCGTAGACGAACCCGCACTTCGGCTTCCGGCACTTGGAGCCGCGCAGACGCCCCTCGGCGAGGCCGAGGAAGAACGGCGAGTCCTCGGCGTAGCTCTGGATGTACTGGATGGAGTAGGGGCTCCGGACGATCAGACTCTCGACGCCGTCGGCGTCCCGGAAGATCGCTGACCCGGTTCGGTCGAGCTCGGACTGGACCTCCTTGAACTTCGTGAAGGTACGGGGTCGCGCGGTCATCGGTACCCCCGCTCGAGGATCGACACGGTCACCGACGAACCGGTCCCGGCGTGACTGTGGATCGCGCCGCGCTGCGGCTTCCGCAGCTGGAGCGCCGGGTCACCGAAGTGCTTCGGGATCGATTCCTGGAGCTGCCAGAACGCGAACGCCCCTTGCATGAGTCCCGTCGCCCCGACGGGATGGCCGCAGGCGATGAGCCCTCCGGACGGGTTGACGGGGATCGCGCCGGCCCGCGCGACCGGGAACCCGTAATCGATCCCCTTGAGGAACGGGTCTCCCCGTTCGACGAACGAATAGCCCTCGCCGTAGCGGCAGAGGCCGAGGTCCTCGTAGGTCTGGATCTCGCTGGACGCGTACGCGTCGTGCAGCTCGATGAAGTCGAGCTCCTTCGCGGGGTTCGTGATCCCGGCCATCCGGTACGCCTCGATGCCGGCGGACCGCCCGGCCCGGAAGGAGTGCACCCCGGGGTACGGGAGGCTCTCGTAGTCCTTCGCCTTCTCGTGCGGCAGGAGGGGGACGCGTCCGAACGGCCGGTCCGCGAGCCGCATCGTGTCCGTGCCGCACCCGACGCCCGTGACGAGCACCGGTCGGTCGGTGAACTCCTTCGCACGCTCCTCGTCGCACATCACGAGCACGGCGGCCCCGTCGCTCATCGTGCAGATCTGCTCGCGCGTGAGCGGGTAGCTGATCATCTCTGAACGGAGCACATCGTCGACCGTGAGGCGCTTCGGGTACTGGGCGTAGGGATTGTGGAGCGCGTTGCGGTGGTTCTTCACCGACACGAGGCTCATGATGCGGCTCCCCTCGGCGATGGCAAGCCGCTGGGCCTCTCGCTCGTCCTTCACGTGGGCGAACTTTCGAAGGCGCAGGTACTCGTGGATGTGCCGGACGACCATGAGGGCATAGTAGCCCGTGTAGAAGCCGCCGAGAGGGAAGTCGAAATTGGTGTCGGAGGCGAGCGCGATGAACTCGTTCCCCTTCCACGTCGGCACCCGGCTCATCGTCTCATAGCCGGCCGCGAGACAGACGTCCATCCGACCGCTCGCGACCGCCTCGTACGCGGCCTGGAAGCACTCGCCTCCCGTGGCGCCGCCCCATTCGATGCGGACCGAGCCCTTCGGGTTCATGCCGAGGTAGTCCTGGACCATGCTCGCCGCCTTGAGCTGCCGGGAGAAGTGGTCAGAGAAGTAGGAGATCCGGGTCCCGTCGATCCGGTCGGCGGTGAGGTTCGGGATGCCCTTGAGCGCGTAGTCATACGCGCGCTTCACCATCAACCGGAAGTCCATCGCGGGATGCGCCTTCGCGAACTTCGTCACGCCCGCCGTGACCACGTACACCCGACGGCCCTGCCGCGGGGGCCGCGAGTCTCGGGTCGGTCGGGCGGACGGGCGCCGGGATCTGCTGGAAGAACGAGCGGGCACGGGAACTCCCTCGGTTCGCGCCAGCCGGGCCGCCCTTTTAACTTGCGCACGGAGGCCAGGAGCGGCCCGCTCCAGAACCGTTTAACGCGGACGCGCGGTGCTCTCTTCGATGGCGGACCCCCCTTCTTCGAAGGACCTCCTCTCGATGTCGGACCTGACCGGGGACCTCGACCGGCTGCTCGCGCGCGCCGCCGTGCTCAAGGCCGAACGAGCTCGCGGGGTGCGACGTCCGACCCTTTCCGGGAAGAACCTCGCGATGATCTTCGAGAAGCCATCCACCCGAACACGGACGTCCTTCGAGGTGGCGATCAACGACTTCGGAGGTCACGCGCTTTACATGTCCCCGAAGGACCTGCAGATCGGCCGCGGCGAGACGATCGCCGACACGGCTCGGGTCCTCTCCCGGTTCGTGGACGCGATCTGCTACCGCGCGTTCCATCATGCGGACGTGGTCGAGCTCGCGCGCTGGGCGACCGTCCCCGTGATCAACGCGCTCGACGACGCCGAGCATCCCTGCCAGACCGCCGCCGACCTCCTCACGATGCGCGAGCGATGGAAGGGCCGCTTTCGTGGGCGACGCCTCGCGTGGGTCGGGGACGGCAACAACGTCCTCCACTCGTTGCTGATCGGGGCCGCCGCGGTGGGACTCGACCTCTCCGTCGCCACTCCGGCCGGATACCGTCCGCAACCCCAGTTCGTCCGCGCGGCCGAGCTCCTTGCGCGCCGGGCGAAGTCGACGGTCTCGTTCACGACCGACCCTCGGGAGGCGGTTCGGGGGGCCGACGCGGTGTACACGGACGTCTGGGTCTCGATGGGCGAGGAGGCGGAGACCGCGGCCCGCGAGGCCGCCTTCCGGGAATTTCAGGTGAACGACTCGCTCCTGGCGCTCGCGAAATCCACCGCGTTCGTGCTTCACGACCTTCCGGCCCACCGCGGCCAGGAGATCACCGACTCGGTCCTCGATGGACCCCAGTCGGCCGCCTGGGACCAGGCCGAGAACCGTCTGCACGCCCAGAAGGCGATCCTCGAACACCTGCTCCTCGCTTCCCGCAAGCGTCGTCGGGCCTAGTGGGGCCACGGGCGTCCCCGATCCCCGACCGTGTCCGACTACTCTCACCGGGATCTGCGCGCGCAGCGTGACACCGACCGGGCGTTCTGGATGGTCGTTCTCCTATGTGTCGCTTGGACGGTGTTCGCCGAGGTCGTTCCTGTTCCGTTCGCCGGGTACCTCGGGGTGACCGCCCTCCTCGCAGTCGGGGCGGGCTACCTGGTGTGGTCCGAGCGGATGCTATCCGGGTATACCGATGACCTCACCCGCGGTGGGGTCGACAGCGCCGCGCCCGGGTTCCGATGGGCCGAGGCGACCGCCGGGGCCCGGGAATCCGACGGCCTCGGCCGCCGGGGCGGACCTTCCCCGCATCGTCGGCGTCGACCGCCCTCGTCGGAAGGGACGGGCAATCTTCCGAGCGGTTCGGGCCGTCAGGCGCCGCCCTGATCGGGCGTCTCGGGCGGCGCCCGAAGGCGGATCTGGAGGAGGTGCTCGATCTTGCGGACGAGCTGGTCGGGGGGCCGGAAGCTGCCCGATTCGATCTTGAGGACGACCGATTTCTTCTCGTTGAGCTTCTTCCCCAGCACCTCGGGCGTCCACTGGCGGGATTCGCGCGCGACGCGGATCCGTTTGTTCCAGTCGGGGGCGAGCTCCATCTCGCCGATCTCCTGGTAGAGGTCTCGCTCCTCGAGGCGCCGTCGCGGGCCGGCGGGCGGGGCCGCCGACGTACCGGGCCGGAAGCGGAGCCCGGGCGCGCCCGTCGGAGGAGGGGCGGGGACCGGATCGACCGGGGTTCCGAATCGCGCGCAGTCCGGGCAGAGGGCGAGGACCGATCGCTCCAGGCGGACCCGGCTCGTGAGCGGGACGTCCTTCCCGCACATTTCGCAGATCATGGTTCTCCCGCCGATGTCGGGCGTGCGTGGCGCGTGCGGCGTCGCTCCTCCATCCTGCGTCGGCCCTCCTCGAAACGCAGTCGCTCCTCCACGGTCTCGAGCACCAGCTCGGGGACCGGCATCGGTCGGCCGGATTCGTCGATCGCCACCATCGTGACGAACGCTTCGGCGACCGTGCGCGGACCACCGTCGCGCATCGCTTCCGCGGTGATGCGCACCCAGACCTCCATCGACGTGGTCCCGACGTACGTGAGCATCGCGTCGAAGTCCACAACGTCCCCCACGTGGACGGGCAGGATGAAGTCGACGCGGTCGAGCGAAGCGGTGACGCACATCGACTTCGAGTGACGGGCGGCCGCGATCCCCGCGACGATGTCGATCTCCTCGAGGATCCGGCCGCCGAAGACGTTCCCCGAAAAGTTCGCGTCGGACGGGACCATCTGACGGACGGTGTTCGAACGCGATGCACCGACCGTAGACGAGCCTGGGTCCGGCATGAGCTCCGCCCGAGAATGACCGGCGCGAGCGACGGGCGCGGCCGCTAAAGCGGTTTCGCCGCGGGCGGAGGGTCAACGCTCCGCGATCAAGAACGAGCCGGGCCCGAACGGCGCCGAGCGAGCGGACCGGAACCCGGCAGCGAGGGAGAGGCGCTCGAGTTCCGCGGGGGTGGAGAACCGGAACGTGTGCCGATGCAGCGAGCCGAGGAGCCACGTGAGCCCATGACGTGCACCGGACTCGAGGTCGAAATCGAAGACCACCAGACGTCCCCCCGGAACGAGGACGCGCCGCGCCTCTCGAAGCACCTGGTCCGGTTGGGAGAAGTGATGGAACGACATGAGCGAGACGACTCGCTCGAACTGACCGTCCGCGTACGGAATCGACTCGGCGACGCTCTGGACGAACGACACCGGCGTATTCGCCCGCCGACCTTGCGCAATCCGACGGGGGTTCGGTTCGAGAACGATGCGCTCGCGGGCCCCCTCGCCGAAGACGACCGTGGCGGCCCCCGTGCCTCCGCCGAGGTCGAGGAGACGCGTTCCGTCGGGGACGGTGATCGCCCGGAGCTGCCGGAGCAGACGTCGCCGGATCCGCTGACGAAACCGGTCCCGCAGGGACGGGCGGAACTCGGTCGTCACCGAATGGTCCCCGGGGGAGCGGAACCGGACTTCCTCTGGCCCGAAGGTCAGAGGTAGTCGTCGTCCGCGAGCGCGTCGTGGAACCGTCGACCCGCGGCCATTCCCCAGGAGACCCACATCGCGACGACCACGGCGGGAACGACGAGGAACGTCGCGAGCACGACCGCGAGGTTCTGGTACCAGGCGAAACGACCGGCGAGGAACGCGAGATACAGGATCACCCAGACGAGCCCGCCGACCAGGAGCCCCACGGTGGCGACGACCCGTCGGCGCAGGCCCCGGAAGAACCGCTGACGCGCTTCGAGGCCGGGCGAGAACGCGTACTCCGCCATGGTCACTTCCCCCGGCCGGGGTTGCCGGCGAGATCATCGAGACGGTGGGCGACGGTCTTGAGCCGGGGAGCGAGCGCGCTCAGGTCGGACCTTCCGCCCTTCGCGAGGTCCTCGAGGAACGCGACGTACGCCTCCATCTCCGCGAGCGCCGCCTCGGGAGTTCGCGGCCCGCGGCCCGCCCAGCCCCGCTGCCACTCAGGGCCTCCTCGCGCAGTGTCGGTGAGCTCGTAACGGCCGTCGTCGCGCTTGCGCACGAGTTTTTCCTCGGTCAGCTGGTCGAGCAGCGGGTAGATCGACCCGGGCGAC
>JASHUP010000099.1 GCA_030039915.1 Thermoplasmata archaeon
TCGTCGGCGAAAAAGGAAGCGAAGCCGTCCGTTGACACGACCCGGATCGCCGTCGTCGGGATCCCGGCATCGGGGAAGACCACCTACTTCCGTTTCCTGTCGGGCCATTTTGGGCTCAACCTCCCGATCCTGTACATCCCGGCCCGGGCGGACAACGGGAGCCTGCCGCTCTTCGGCGACCTCGAAAACGACGTCGCGCTCGAGGAAACGACCTACGAGACCACCGACCCGACCGACCCCGAGGGGAGTCTCGAGACGACCACGCGCTACTACGTGAACCGCCCCATGGAGGACCGCAGGAAGCTCTGGGTCGAGCTGAGCGCCGGGCGGGACGAGCAGGGGATCCTCACGAAGTACCCGCTCCCGACCAAGTTCAACCAGTTCGTCGAGATGAAGATGCGCTTCCGCTACGCGGCCCCCGAGGGCGAGTCGGGCTCGCGCCCGATGGAGCTGTCGACCGTCGATGAGGCGGGCGGAATCATCGCCGACTACTTCACCTACGACCGTCTCTGGCTCGACTCGGCCGAGGGCGAGGTCTCCGAAAAGACCTGTCGCGTGATCCCGCACTTCGACTCCTGGCGGCCCGACCGTCGCGACCTCTGGAAGCGGGGGCTCACCCTGCTCGGCCGGTTCGTCTGCGGGGCGGACGCGATCATCCTCCTGCTCTCTCCCGGACTTCCGTCGCTCCGCGACCAGGCCCAGCAGGTGAATCTCGCGCGCGGCGTCTTCCGTTACACCCACGCCCGCAATCTTCCGCTGGTGATCGCGATCTCGAAGGCGGACAAACTCAAGGAGTTCTACGGGGAGGTCGAGCAGTCGGTGCGCGAGCGAACGTACCGCAGCGCCTTCGATTCCGTCGACTTCCTGCTGCGCCGAGACGGCGCGGGCATGGGGACGATCCTCGTCGCGCAGGAAGGACGGGGGATCTCGACGAAATCCGACGTCTTCCTCATCTCGAGCGCGGTGTCGACCGGTGAGGGCCATCCGCTCTTTATCGGTGAAACCGGCGACGAAGCGCCGAACTCCGGGGCGGTCACGATGGGCGTTCCGGTGATGGTCAACACGACGCTTCCGCTCGCCCGAGCGTGCGAGCGGATCCTGGAACGCCGAGCAACGAAGGAGTCGTGATGGCCGTGCCGGACGGCGGGAGCTCGGGGTCGATCGCCCCGGTCGCCGTCGTCTGGTGCCGCCAAGTCGACAACGAGGCCGAGAGTCCCGGCTACACGACGATCCCCGAGGACTTCCCGGGGCGCCGGGAGACGCTTGAGTCGATCCGGGTCGTCGGGAACCTCACGATCAACATCGCCGACACCCACGACTACTGGGATCCGGACCCGGCCCAGCCGCTCTCGTTCTACCCGAACCTCTTCCTGTACCCGGCGGCGAACGGTCGGTACACCTGCGTCGGACGGATGTTCCTCTCGACCGAGGACCGACCCCGGCTCGGCATGAAGACCCTTGTCTTCGAAACGGCGCCGCTGCTCGCGAGCGGCGAGTTCGGCCCGGCGGTGCTGCGGGCCCATGCGACGATGACCGGCCGCACGGACGCGCCCCGACCGGGCGCCGAGCCCGACGCGGCGGTCTACCAGACGATCGGCGAGGGCTTCCTCTTCCATCGGGGCACCACGGAACCGGTGGTCGTCGTCGCGGCCGATGCGTGGGAGCCGGCGGGCCAGGCGGTCCTCGAGCTCGTCCGCGAGATGCCGACCTCGCTCACCGCGCTGGGCGCCTTCCTCGTCTTCCCCTACTTCCTGCCCGAGGCGAAGGTGAACCTCCATGAGTTCACCGAGCAGTTCCCCCTCGCGCTCGCCGTGATGCGGGTTCCCCGCGGCGAGGCCCAGGGCGACCGGCACGCGAAGCGCCTCGCGAGCTGGGAGTCGGCCCCCGTCACGCTCCGCGACCTGACCCGTCCGAGCCGCGGTCGCGAGGCGCTGCCACTCGTCCTCCAGTACGCCCGCGAGCACCAGGACGCGAAGATCCGGGAAGTGGCGCGCCGCGTCGACCTGGTCGAAGGGCCGCGCATGCAGGCCCATCTCCACGACGCCGAACGGCAGGGGGGACGCGACCGCCGGAAGGAGATGTGGCGCATCGGCACCGCGATGGAAACCGCGGCGCTGCTCCTCACTCGTCCGAAGGGCCGGTCGGTCCCGATGACCGGCGAGGCCGCCAAACGGGCGAACGAATACCTCCAGGCCCGTCCGGGCGATTCTGTGCTCCTCCCTCCCGAGCCGGTCCCCGCGGTCCCGGCCCCCACGACCGCTCCCGTGCCGGGCTCCCTTGCCGGGCAGCACCCACCCTGGTTGCACCGACCCGCCGACATCGACCTTCCTCCCTCCGGTCCCGTGGCCGTGCCGGTCTCCACCAGCGACGACCCCTCGACCCTGCCCGCCGGAGCGACCCCGCCGCCCCCCTTGGGCGGGCCGCCCGCGACCGCCGCGCCTCCGGCCAACGAAGAGCTGGAGGCGATCCTGCGTTCGGAGATCGACCGCCGGTTCGCCGAGCTCGCCCTCCGCTCGGCCCCTCTCGCCCCTCCCCCGGACGCGGGACCCCAGATCGCGCGGGCCACCGCCGACCTCGAGGCCAAGTGGAACGTGCTCCTCGACACGCGGCTCAAGGAAGCGGCGGACGCGGCGACCCGAGCGATCCTCGCCCTCCAGAGCGACATCACCTCCCGGCTCGCGGTCGTCGAGGCGCGTCCGGTCGTGAGCCCCGCGGAGGTCGCGGTCGAGGCCGAACAGAAGCTCCGCGAGCCCCTGGAGAAGAAGTTCCAGTCCCTCTCCACGAAGGCGGACGAGTCCGTCCGCGCCTCGGGGGAGATGTGGGCGTCCCGTCTCCGCGAGGAGCTCCGCCAGAGCGTCGATTCGCTGAAGGCCCAGGCCAACCACGACGAGGAGGAGATGCGCGCCGCGCTCGTCGCGCAGATCGACCTCGAGCTTCGTGAGGCGCACGAGCAGGGCACGGCGCTGCGGGAGGAGATCGAAGGACGCGTCCGCGACCTCCTGTCGGCCCGACTCACCGAGGTCGACCAGCGTCGCACGAAGGAGATGCGCGAACTCGAGCAACGGCTCGGGCTTCTGGTCGACGGTCGTACGAAGGACGTGGAGAGCCGGATCCAGGTCGCGAACGAGACCGCCCGCGAACGGCTCGCCGCGACCCAGGAGGAACGGGTCTCCTCGGCCGAGAAGCGCCTCGCGGTCGGTGCGGAGGCCCGTCTCGCCGAAACGACCGAGGCCCAGACTCAGGCGCTCGCCGGCCTTCAGGTCCGTCTCCAATCGTACTTCGAGCAGAAGCTCCGCGAGAACCAGGAACGGGAGCGCGAGAAGTACGTCGAACTCCTGGCCCGATTGAAGTCGGAGGTCGACCAATCGCTCTCGAAAACGATGGATTCGAGCAAGTTCGAAGCGTTGATCCACGACCGCGTGGCGCGCGAGCTCGACGTCGGGCGCGAGGAGCAGGAGAAGCAGGTTCGCACCGCCGTCGACGACGCGATGCTCCGGCTCACCTCGCACCAGGAAGAAGGCGTCGTTCGGCTCGAACGCCTGGAGAGCAAGATCCAGCAGCGGGAGACCGACCTCCTGCGGGTCGAGCAAACGCTGCGCCACGAGATGGACGACCTCGACCGGCGCATCCAGGTGGTCGCCGACCGCGCGCTCCCGCTCATCCGCCGGACCTGGCTTCGGGTCTCGGAACTCGAGAAGGAGGGTCCGGCCGGAGCCGAGACCGAGGCGCGTCTCAAGGAGATGCGCCGGGAGATGACGCGGGAGATCCGCCGGATCGAGGGCGAGCTCCTGGAGCAGACCGGCGACCTGCGCGACCGGCTCGAGGAGACTCTCGCGAGTCAGGGCCGGATCTGGCTCAATCTCCTGAAGCAGCTGCAGAACGCGAGCGCGGGCCTGGTCCGTACCGACGCCGCCGGCGCCCGAATTCCCCGCCGGGCCGGAAAAGAGGACG
>JASHUP010000100.1 GCA_030039915.1 Thermoplasmata archaeon
TCTTCGTTGCACCCCGCTCGGAGAACTGAGACATTCTTCAGCCGGCCGCCGCCGGTTCCCCTTCCCGACGGTCTCGCGGCGAGTTTTAACTAGAGCCAGGTCCTGCCGAGTCCCGGCCATCATCTGGCGACCGGGTCGCCATCGGGATGAACCGCTCCGGGGGACTTCTCACGTACGGTACTAGGGAGCGCGCGATCATCGCGTTGGCGGTGTCGATCGCGGTCGTCATGGGAGTCGCCGGGCTCACGACTCCTTTCGAATCGGGATTCGCCCCCGGATCTACCACCGGCGTCTCCTCGATTCCGGCCTGCGGGTTGCCTTGCGTGTCGGCCGTTCCCGCGTCGACGGCTCCGTCCGGAGGCCTGACGGTCACCGCGTCCGACCCGGAGTCGTACGCAGGGGTCCTGGATGTGTACACGGCCACACCGCCGGTCGGTTTCACGGCCACCGGGTTTACCTGGTGGTGGGGGAATGGCGCGGTCAGTTCGACCACTTCGGCCGCCGCGAGCTACGGGTATCCGGACCCGGGAAACTACCTGGTCTACGTCCAGGCCACTAACGCCTCGGGATCGATCTACGACAATCACCAAGCACTCCTGCGCCACAATGTGCTACCGTCGGCGGACAACGATATTGACGGAAATCTACCGGATCTTTCGGGCTCTATCGTCGCCAATACCACCACGAACGTCAATGCCACTGGCACGATCGCCCCCGGCGGGGTCGTGGTCGTCGAGAACTGGGTCGTCCTCGAACCGTCCAACCCCCAGTGGACCGACGGTGTCCCAAGCTACGCCCTCGCGGCGCCGGGATCCCAGTACGCGACGCTCTCGGCGAGTGTACTCAACGCGACCGGGATCAACGGGGTCACGGCATCGCTTTCGACGGCCGCACCGAACGGGAGCTACGCGCTGAACTTCTCTCTGCCGCTAAGCGGCCCGCTTAACGGCGTCGTGACGACGGTCTGGGCGAATTATACCTTCACCATCTTCGTGGAATCGGGCGCGCTGGTCCCGCTTGAGACCACTGCGACCTCCCCGCACCCCGGCACCTTGGTCGAGTACACCGCCGACCAGTTCTACGACTTCGACCCGCAGTTAGAATACGACACATCGGACGTGAGTCTTCTTCAGAACGTCTACCAGTCGCTCCTCTTCCACAACGTCTCCCAGGACGGATCCAGCCCTCAGGACTTCGTCCCGAACCTAGCAACCTGCGTGCCGGGTTCGCAGCTGTGCCAGCAGATGTACGGGAGTTCTCTGGAAACGAACCTGGGCAACTACACGGTAGTGATCAATCCGAACGCCACGTTCTACGATCCTCTTACGGGCGGGCACTGGCCCGTCGAGCCGAACGACGTAGCGTTCGGGCTCGCGAGAGACTGCCTGTCGGCCGATATCGGCTACCCGGGATACACGTACCCGGGTTGGGACCTTTGTCAGACCCTCCTTCCGGGCCCGACCGCCCCGACCAACGCTTCGAACATATCTTGGGACTTCGGCGAACACTACCCCTACAACAACACTCCGGGAAACATCCTATCGGCCATCCTCGTCAACGACAGCACCTATTGTCCGGTCTCTTCCCCGATGCGTGACGGGGTGCACGGGAACGGCTGCGTCACGTTCGTGACGGCAAATTCCGGCTCGCAGTGGCCGGAGTTTCTGGACGACCTGGGCATGGTGACGGGAGTGAGCATCGGGAGCTGCTCGGTGCTCACCTCCCGGGGTCAGGGTCTTCCCGCATGGTCTTCTTCGACAGACTCGTGCTTCGGGGCCCCCCCCGGCTCCCCCGGAAACCCGAATCCGGTCCCCGCACCGACGGGTTGGGATCCGTTCATCCAGAACATCTCGGCGCTTGGCGTGGGCGGCTCCTGGTTCGACCTCCCCGTCGGAAGCGGACCGTATTACATCGCGAGCATCTCCCCGGCCCATCCGAGCACGACCAACATCACCGAGATCGTGTTGAAGGCGAACCCCTACTGGGGGGGAACGAACTGCGTCGGCGGCCGACTGGCCGGGTGCCTCCCGGCCGGGGATCTCGGCGGGAGCGCGCCCTCCTACTTCTCCACCGTGGATATCGTCAACAACGGCAGCGGGAACACCAGCGCCGGCGAGGCAGCTCTCGCCGACGGATCCGCCGACCTGGCGGACGTATCGGACTTCGCCGAACTGGCGAGCTCGGTGTCGTCCGGATCGGACCGGGCTGTTCCCGTTCCCACCGGGACGGTCTATGCGCTCGGGGTGAACTTCGACTACAACCAGTCGCAGGCCTCCGGTCTACTCGGACAGGCGTCCACGTTGCCGCCCTCGCTGCTTTCCGACCTGAACTTCCGACAGTTCCTGATCAACTCGTATCCTTGGAGCGAGGCACAGCAGGAGGCCTGCACCGAGGACTCGATCCTACTGTGCGAGCAGTTCGGGGGGATTCTCCCGGCGTACTTGGGCGGCTACGACCCCGCGAACCTCAGCTGGCCCTCGGAGAATCCTTCCGCCAGCCGTTCGGTCGTCGGCAGTGCGGGCTGGTGGTGGGCCCAGGCCGATGCGGACCCCAATGTTACGGCGGCTTGCTCCTCGACGTCACCGTGCGTCTTCCCGGTTCCCTACCTTCCCGGCGTACCCGAGTGGAACACGAGCGTAGCGCTTTGGGCGCAGAACGTAGAGAGCATATCGGGGGGAATCGTGCAGCCGATTCCCGTCTCTACGGGACCCAACATCTACCAGGGGACGGTGTCGCCCCCGGGCCAGTCTCCCTATGTCCTGCAGTACGATGGCTGGTTGCCCGACGTCTACGACCCGTCCACGTACATGACCCCCTACGTGACGGAGGGTTTCGATTATGGGTACTACAACAACCAGTCCGAGCTCGAGCAGCCCCAGTATTCCGGGAGTTGCAGCGGCGAGGTCCAGTCGCCCGTCGTCAGCCAGGCCTGCCAGGGAGCGGCCTACCGAGACCTGGAGACCCTGGTGGCCGAAGCGGGCGCGTGCGCCCAACCCGCGTGTTCTGTGTCCCACCGGGAGCTGCTGTACAACGAGGCGGATCACCTCGTCGTCTCGCTGGGCCTTCTGCTTCCCCTGCTACAGGGCGGGGAGGTCATCTCGATCGCCAATTGGATCGATCCATCCTCGATCGTGAACGATCCGTACAGTGCCACGACGACGGTTCTCGGCGTCCCCCTGTGGGACATCCGATACGTCCAGGTCGTCCCCCCGGTCTACCCCCTGCAAGTCACCGCTCCCGGCGGATTCTCTCAGACCGCCGGATCGTCGGCCCCGGCTTCGCACGAGCCTCGTCGGGTCGCCTCCGCGCCCCTGGTGGAGAGCGGAGAGACGCTGCTCATCCTGGTCGGAGTCGCCGGCGGGACCGGCATCTATCACTTCGACTGGTTGGGGCTACCGACCGGCTGCTCGACCGCGGACTCGGGAGCGATCACTTGCGATCCGTCGACTTCCGGGACCTTCCACCTGCAGGTCAACGTGACTGACTCCGCCGGCGATCGGGGGGAGAGTCCCGTCGTGGTGGTGGACGTGACTCCCGGACCGGCGATCTCCGCGTTCCAGGCGACTCCGGACGAGATCGCCCTAGGAGCCTCTACCACCTTCTCGGTGGCCGCCTCCGGGGGCATCGGCGCCCTGACCTACGAATACGTCGGGCTGCCTACCGGGTGCAGCGGGGCGGATGCCTCGGTCCTGGTCTGTAC
>JASHUP010000101.1 GCA_030039915.1 Thermoplasmata archaeon
GACTCCTATTCCTTCGAACTGGTCGTCACGGACAGCGCGTCCACGCCCGAGACGGCCACGTCCGTCCCCTCCGCCGTCATCACGGTCGGTTCGGCCCTGACTGCGCCCGCCGCTCCGGCGACGAGCGCGGTCGCGCTCGACGTCGACCAGGCCCTCACGCTCTCGGCGACGATCCCGTCAACGGGGTCGTCGCCCTACTCCTGGCAGTGGGAGATCTCGGTGAACAGCGGTGCCTACCAGAACGCCACTCAATGCGCGGTCGACGCGGGCGCGGGAGCGGCTGCCGGAGACCCAGAGGCCTGTACCATCGCCTCGGGCGCCCTGACCGCAGGCGATTCCTACGCCTTCGAACTCGAAGTCACCGACGGCGCGACGACGTCCGAAGCGCAGACATCAGGGCCGTCGTCGACCGTCAAGGTGGCAACGGCCCTGGGGACTCCCGCTTCGCCGGCGGTCACCTCGGCCCCGATCGTCGACCAGGGCCAAACCTCGACCCTGAGCGCGACGCTCCCGTCGACCGGGACCGGACCCTACTCCTGGCAGTGGCTCTACAGCACGAACGGCGGGTCGAGCTTTAGCGCGGCGACCGCGTCCCAGTGCGCGACGCCGGGCGGTAGCGGCGGCGC
Source organism: Thermoplasmata archaeon (assembly GCA_030039915.1). Next base: position 627 of record JASHUP010000101.1, read on the forward strand.
GGCCGCCGCGAGGGAGACGTGCTCCTTTGTCACGACCGGTTCGACACCGGCCGGAAGCTACGTCTTCGAACTCGAGGTCACCGATAGCGCGAGCGCGCGCGAGACGGTAACGTCGGCGGCCTCATCCGTGGTGTCGGTGAGCGCGGCGCTCGTGGCACCGGCCGCACCGTCGCTGAGCGCGACATCGCTGGCCTCGGACGTAGTGCTGAACGTAACCGGTACGATGCCGTCGACCGGCAGTGCGCCGTTCACTTGGGAGTGGTTCGTCTCCGTCAATGGAGGAACCTACTCGGCGGCGACCCAGTGTGCGGTGGGGAGCGGCACCGGTGCGGCCACCGGCGCCGTCGAGACGTGCAGTATCCCGGCGAACACGCTCACGGCGGGAGACAACTACTCCTTCGAACTGCAAGTCACGGACAGCGCGAGTTTCCCCGTCACGCAGACCTCCTCGGCGACGGTGTTCGTAACGGTGACCACGCCCTCCTCGAGCTCGTCGTCCTCGGGCTACACCTACCTGCTGGTCGCGCTCGCGGTGATCGTGGTCGCGTTGCTCGTCCTCGTCGCGATCGTGGAGCGCCGGCGGCGGCGCTCTCCGCGGCGGTCGGCGGCAAGGGCGGTGCAACCGTGGGAGGAGGGGACGGTTCCGGCGGGGGTCGCTGCGCCCGCCGCGCCCACGCCTGTGTACCTCGAAACTCCCGACACCCATGACCAGGGCCCGCCGGTCACCGCTGCGGCCGCGGTCGCTCCGGGCGCCGTCGCTTCCGCGGCCCCCGCACCAAGCGCCACCGAGGCCGCGGTGGACATCGATGCCCTGCTCACCCAGCTCGAACGACTGAGCATCGAGATCCTGAAGCGACCGGCGCCCAAGACGGAACCCGAGGAGAGCACCTCACCATCGGCCGAGGGATCGGACGATGGGGCCGAGAGGCCAGATCCGGAAGAGACGAAGTCCGATTAGCGAACAGCTCGGGGACGGCGCCTCGGGTCGATCCGGTCCGGAACATCGGTACTTCGGAAGGTCGGTACTTCCTTCCAAGCAATCGCGGAGGGCACCGGCGATCTTCGGTGCCCGGAGCCCGGGCGTTGCGTCGACGAGCCACGGGCGGGAGTCTAAGAAACCAGTGCGCTCGCCGAAAGTGCGACACCGACGAGAACGCCGGGGATCGCGACCCAGATGAACCGGCGGTCGGTCCAGAGCATCGCCCCGGCCCAGAACTCGGCCTCGCCTTCGATCTTCGAGCCGATCTCGGCGTATAGGGCTTGGTCCTCGCTATCCGCGGGAGCATAGCTCCCGTCCCGGTAGTGGCCTCGCAGACCCACGTCCCGCGCCCGCTGCGTGAGGTTTCGAACCCGGCGACCTTCTCGCCGCTTGGATTCGGGATACCACCGGACCCAGGCCAGGGCGAATGCCCCCGCGGCGACGAAAAATAGGCCGAACGCCAACACGAGACCCTCCATCCGTCGCCCTCCGAGACCGCGACGGACGAGGGGCTCTTTTCCGTTACGCTCCGACTAGCGCCGGGCCGAAGAGACCGGGCGGTCCGCCGTCGCGGCGAATCTCCGCGTGAGGGGAAGGGGTTGGCGATCGGTGTCGCCGCCTAGGACGGAGGCGAGGGTGGTTCCGGCAATCCCGGCGGGGAGCTGTCCTCGGCCGGAGGCGGAGGGGACGGGGAGGACGGAGTAGAGGCGGGAGTCGAAGCGGGCGGGGGAGTCCATTCGGACACCGGATCTCCGGAGGAGGTCGAAGTCGTGCGACCTCCCGAGGAGGAGGACGGGCCGCGCCCTCCCCGGTGACGGAGCAGCATCAGGACGACGACGATCGCCACGACGATCACCAGGATGAGCAGGATGAGAAAGCCCACGGTGACCCCCGCTCCGAGCTCCATGCTGAGCGCGGATGGACTGGGGTTGATGGAGAGCGAGGCGACGCCGATGCACCCGCCGAAGCAGGTTCCCGCACCCAGCGCTCCCTCGGCCTCGAGCTCGAGCAGGAGCGTCCCCTGCACCGCGTTCGACGGGATCGTGAACGAGATCGTTCCGCTCGGGCCGACGTTGTCGATGGAGTGCGACGCCGGATACCCGATGGCGATGAGGTCGAACGAGACGGTCGCGGGCAGTGCCGCGCCACCCACGGAGACGACTTGGTAGGAGAGCGTGATCGTCTGTCCGGGTTGATAGCTCCCGTCAGAGTAGCTCGAAGCGGTCTCGACCCCGAGCAGGATGGAATACCCCTGCTCGAGCGTGATCGCCACCGAATTGGTGGCGATGACCTGGCCCGCGAGCGTGGCCCAGGCGTAAACCTCGATCGCGTTCGGAGGGGTTGTCGAGGCGATGACCACCGGGATCGAACCGCCGTTGGCCACGGTGCCCTTCCCGACCAGGCTCTCGACGGCGCTCCAGTATCCCTCGAG
>JASHUP010000102.1 GCA_030039915.1 Thermoplasmata archaeon
CGATCCAAGCGCCAACGCGGGTGATCCACTCCCGATCGCAACGCGCACGCGCGGGCGCAGAAACTCCGCCCGCGCGGAGCCCGTCCGTGTGCAATGCTGGTTTCACCCCACCGCGATAGCGAGTGAGCCCCGACGAACCGACGTCACTCATCGTCCGTCACCCGATTCATGGCCAGCAGTATGGGAATTTGCACCCAAAGTCGCCCGTGCGCTTCTCGCGGCCGCCGTCCGAAGGCGCCTCGCTCGTTCGGAGGTTAATCTCTCGAGTAAAATCGGCGCCGAGGGTACCTCGTGGACAGAGAGGACCTGGCCGATGGCCGGAATCGCTGATCAGGTTGGGCCGTCAGGGTCCGCGGGTGGTCGTGTATCTTCTACGCGCCCGACTCCCGATCTTCGCCTACCGGTGACCACGGCGGCCAGGACAACCAGCGCCGAGACCACAAGGATACCAGCCAGAACGGTGTATCCCTCGATCGCCGGGAGTCCGAGGAAGGTGGCTGCCCCTTGAGTAGAGTGAAAGGTCACTGCTTCCACCACAGGAGCCCCACTGACGGAGAGAGTCCCCGCGGAAACGTTGACCGCATACCCCGTGACCGCTCCCACGGTAAACATGTACGACGCGTTCGGTTCGGCCACGACGAGAGTCGCCCCGAATGAGAAATACGCCACTCCACCGAGCGTCACAGACCAGTTCGTTCCAGTCGGCAATCCCGTCTGCGCGAACGTGACGGTGTACGTTACTAGAGCGAACGTAACCCGGAGCGGTACGGCCTCTCCGGAGACGGTGAAGAAACCCCCAACGGCCTCGAATTGTCTATCCGCCGTCGCCACCTCGTACGCGTAGGTCCCGTTCGGTTCGTCGAAGCTGATCGCCATCGACGCCGAGCGATACGAACCGATCACGCTTCCGTTCACCCACCACACAGTTCCGACCGGCAGACCGGATTCCGTGAGCGAGACCGAGTTTGTCACCAACGAGAAACTGGCGAGTTCGGCGACGGGCCCGTCATCGACAGACAGATGTCCCTCGGATCCCGCATACGTGCTGTCCGCGGCCGCAACTGCGTATTGGTAAGTTCCGTTGGGCAGGCTGAGGGCGATAACCGCCCCCGTCGAACTCAGGGGGGCCTGGCCGGAAACGTTGACCCACCACTCGAGTCCCGGTGGCAGCCCCGAGGTACTGAAGGTCACCGTGTAGGTTACCTGGGCGAAGGTGGCGGTGATGTCCGACGCGGCTCCATAAACCGCCACGCGACCGTTGTAGGTCGTCGAGTATCCAGGGATCGGCGTGATTACGTACGAGTACGTCCCATTTGGCTCGGTGAATTCCAACCGGTTCCCGCTGCCGGTCTCCTCCGTACCGTTGATCGTCACCGACCAAGAAGTACCTGCGGGTAATCCGGCTTCCGTGAACGCGACCGTGTACGTCACGCGAGCGAATTCGAGCTCGGGTGGCGACGTCGCGGCCCCGCTAACTGTGACGTTAGCGTCGTAATTCCCGGGCGCCCATGTCTTGTTGTCGGTGGCGACGCCGAAGATGTAAGTTCCGTTCGGGAGCTCCAGCGAAATCGTCGATTCGAGACTCCACGCGTGGGGGCCGTTCGTGATGTTAATCCACCAAACGGCTCCCACGGGGAGTCCTATTTCGGTGAAGTTCACCGGATAACCGAATCGGGTGAACGTCAGCACAACCGTGGCGTTCGCGCCCGAGACGTCGACGCTACCGGCGTCGGGCGAGATCTCGAATCCCCTCGGGGAGATGATCGAGTAACTCAGTGAACCATTGTTCGCTAGGAACAGTTCCAACGGGATAGATCCAGCCTGTTCGGCACCCCCGTACGACACCGTCCAATTGGTACCGGCCGGCAGGCCCGATTCGAAGAATCCTACAGTGTACCAACCCAAGCTCGGAGCGATCAACTTGACCGACCCGGTCCAAAGGTCGACCGTCGCGATCAGCCCAGAAACTCCGAACGCGCAGATTCCATTCGGACCGATGTTCCCCAGAGACGAGCCCAAATTTATGCCGACGTCGCCGGCCACGAGAAGCGAGACGGGATTGATCACCGTCACATCCTCCGCGCCGGCGCAGGAGACATAGATTCGATTGACGGATGGGTCGAATGCAATGCCCGTGGGGGTGTCGCAGGCACTGATATTGGCGATCGGAGCGAGTGTGGTCGCATTCACCACGGTCACGTTGGCGTCATTTCCGTAGTCGTCTCTCTCCGCAGAGAAGAGGTAACCATTTCCGGGGTCGTAGGCGGCCCCCGCCAGCTCACCCGAGTAGTTCGTCGTCGTTGCGCCCGTCGGGTTCGTCACGTTGAACGATCCGAGCTCACCGCCGCTCGTGAACCAAATGCGATCTAGTTCAGAGTTCCAGGTGACCGAGGTCGTGGGGTTGTCGCTGTCGGGCGCGCTGATGTTGAGCTCGAGCCCTTCCAGTCGGTTGCTCGAGGTGTTCACAACCGAAATGTTGTTCCCGGCCGCGAACAAGACGGCGTCGTCATCGGAATCGAACACGATCCCCGAATCGTCGTAGCCGTCAGCGATCCATGCAACCTTCGCGTCCGTGGATGCGTTCAGCACTTCCACGCCGCCGAACCCGGTATCCCTGTTAGAAATCGTGACGTAGAGGTCGCCATTGGCCGAGTCGTACGCAAGATCGGTGGGGGAGCACATGGTGGGGATCGGGGTTCCCGGCAGACCACTGGACGTGTTCAGTGGATAGAGGTCGCAGTCGTCGCCATCCATGACGTAGAACTCGCCGAGTTGTGGCACGTTCACCGCCGCGTCGGGGGTGGGCCCGTAGACAGCGGTCACGCTGTTGTTATGT
>JASHUP010000103.1 GCA_030039915.1 Thermoplasmata archaeon
GCGATTCTCGCCCAGTGGGGATCCACCGGAGTGCAGCAGTCGCTCGAGCAGATGGTCTACTCCCGACTCGGTATGATCGTGGTGTATCCCGTGGAGGACGAAACGCACTGGACCGACAGTAAGGGCCGGGTCCTGCCTGACGCTTTTCTCGTCCCGGCCAACACGCCCGTGCGGACGGTCGCCTACCGCGTCCACACCGACCTCGGAGAGCACTTCTTGCGCGCCATCGACGGCCGGACCCACCGGGCGATGGCGGCCGACCATCCCCTCGAAGCGAACGCCGTCGTTCGCATCGTTGCCAAGAAGTAGTCGGGGGACCCGGGGATCGTCACCCCTCGACGAGCGAGGTGCCTTCGGAAGCCGATCGAACGACGAACGGCAGTCCTCCTGCCCGAGCGAGGCGACGGACGAGCTCGGTCTCCTTCCCTGGGGTGGGGAGCGCGACTACCGAACCCCCCGCTCCCGCGCCGGTGAGCTTCGCCGCGTCGGCGGCCGGTTGGGCCGCCTCGATCAGGGCCTCGAGCCGGGGGTGGGAGACCCCGACCTCGCGCAGGAGCTCCTGGTTTCGTTGAAGGAGCTCAGCGACCGATCGACGGTCTCCCTTTGCGACCGCGTCGATGCCGTCGTTCGCGACGCGCCGGAACTCATCGAGGAGCGCGGGGCCGTCCGGCCGATCGAGGCGGACCCCGACCGCCCGGACGGCGTCGGCGGTCGAGCGGCGGATCCCGGAGTAGGCCACCACCCAGACCCATCCGGGGTCTGCCACCCGCCGGACTTCCCACGTGCGTTCGGGCGAACGGATGGACCAGAGCGGACTGCCGCCGCGGCCGTTGACCGTCACAAAGCCCCCGGCGACGACGGTGCTTGTGTCTCCAGGGCTACCCACGCCCTGGGCTCCTCGCTCGATGTCGAACGAGCGCTGGGCGAGCGACGGCCGGTCGATCCCGCCCGAGGCGGAAGCCAAGACGGCCGCGAGGGCGGCGACGAACGCGGCTGAGGAACCGAGGCCCGCGGCCTTCGGGACCCGGGAGATCGCGCGGACCTCGAGCGGTTCCTGGGAGCTCCACGCGAGTTCGAGGGCGGCCCGGAAGTAACTGTTCCGGCGGATTCCCTCCTCGTCGGCGTTCAACCGCGTGGTACGACCCGCCGTGACGAAGACCTGAGTCGGCAGGTCGATCGCAAAGACCAGTTCGGGGGCCCCGTGAACGACTGCGTGTTCACCAAAAATGATGCACTTACCGGGCGCGCGGGCCGAGAGAGGCAGGGCCCGGCCGGGGATCGCGGGGAGTTCGTCGCTCATGCTCGGGTTCGTGCCCCCAGGACCCGTTTTCCGCGGGCCGACGGGACGATCCGCCGCCGCGCGATGCCGGCGCGCACCGGCTTCGGCAACCCGAGGAGCCGCTCGAGCACCACCGCCACGGCGGCGACCTCGCTGTGAGGCTGATGACCGACTCCCACGTTCAGAGTGGCACGACGGTACAGCTCGGGAGGGACCTTGGCGCCGCCCACGACGAGCAGGACCTGCGCGGTGCGCCGCAACCGGGGGAGGCATCGCTCGAGGGGGAGTCCGTACATCGTGAGATGGACCACCGCTCCGGGGAAGGAACGGACGACGCTCTTCCAGTCATCGGCCGGGAGGACTTCAAACTCGCCGCCCCAGCGACGTGTGACGGCGGCGAGCCGCTCCGCGAGCGCGTCGTCCCTCGGATGGAGGTACATCCGCTGCGCCCCGAAGGCTCTCGCCGCCAGCGCCACGTGCGTTGTGAGGCGGGGGTCCCGACCGGGTCGGTGGCCTACCCGGAGGATCGAGACCTCCGGGCGGACGCTACGTGCCGAGCGGCTCCGCGACGAACCGTTCGATCCGGTGGCCACGGTACTCCAGCTTCTCCGAACGCTTGACGAGCGCCTTGAGCCGGGTCGGACTCATCCCGAGCTCCTCCGCGACGTCCGAAAAGAACCGTCCCTCAGTGCCGACCGCGTCGTAGATCCGCTGCTCCAGTTTCGAGTACTCCTTGAGACCCATCGTGGCGATGGCGAGCACTTCCGAGATCTCGGCGAGCGGCGAGGTCGTGCTGATGTTGATGGTCGAGTAGTAGAAGTGGTAGCTCTTGTCGGGTTGGTGGCGGCCCTCCCGGGCCACCCAACGCGTGTCGATCAGTCGGAGCTTCTCGAAGAACGCGAGCGCCTTGACACCGTCCTCGCCGAACTCCCGCTTCACGTCATCGAGGGTGAGCCAGTTCTCGCCCAGACGCTGCACGAGCTTCAGCTTGACCGGAGAGTCGACCGCCCGCAGGATCGGGACGAGGTCGCTCACGTCGTTGACGACCTTGATGCGGTGCATGGTGGCGGCCATCGCGGTCTACCCGGGCCCGCGAGGGGCCCGCAGCGACTCCAGCAGCATTCGGCGGTACTTCCCGTATCGGTCTCCCGGGTCGTAGCGGGCGGGATGCGGGGTTTGGGTGGCGCGACCGCATTGAGGGCACTTCTCCCGAAGCGAATAGCTCTCGCACGAGCGACAAACGCGCAGGACGGAGGCGGTCATGCGCGGGCGAAGGTCCCCTGCCCGCCGGCGTTCTTGATCGCTTTGAGCGTCGCCTCGGTCGCCTTCTTGAGCGTCTCCTCGGCGATCTTGTACTGAGTCGCCTGGACGCGAATGCGGTACCGTGGGGCGCCG
>JASHUP010000104.1 GCA_030039915.1 Thermoplasmata archaeon
GACGCGCCCGCTTCTCGCGCTCGCTTCGAGTGAATTTCGATGCAGTAGGGGCACTGCGTGGTGAACGCGACCGCGCATGCCATCAGTTCCTTGTATTTCACCGGGATTGCGCCGTCGGCCAGCGCCGCCTCGTCGAACGCCCAGAACGCCTTCATCGCCGCTGGCGCGCTCGCTTCGATTTTCTTCAACCGCCGCAAATTTTTCATGTCGTACATGACGGAGCCCTCGCTGCTCCCGCATGAGTGCAACAATTCTTGAACCCTGCTCATCCCTTCCGAAGCGTCTTCCGTCCGAACCGCGCGATGTATCCTGGCCCCACCCGGGGGCACGACGGACACTACCTTTGCCGAACGCGTTTCGAGACCAGCTCTACCAAGTTTCCATCGGGATCACGCAAGAGCGCGTTGCGGTTGGAGTTCCCCGAGTCATGGGGTGGCTGAACGACCGGGGTGCCCGCGGCACGCAAGCGTTCAAAGGCCTGGTCGACGTCGTCCGTCCAGACGACCAGCACCATCGAGGGACTGCCCGGGGAGGCGTCCACGCCGTGCCGGAGCTTCGCGGCCTCCACGGTGCCGAGGCCGAGGCCGAATCCATTGAGGTTGAACTCCACATGAGTCGGTATGCCCTCCTTCGGGGTGCGGAACGTCTCCTTGCATCCGAGCAGTCCCTCATAGAATCGGATCCCCGCTTCGATGTCGCGCGTATACAGGTTGACAAAGGCAGTTTCGAACATGGCGTCAAACTAACGAGGAGAACAAGTAAACCTATCGAGAAGCCCAGTTGGGTCACTCCAAAAGTTCCCGCACCCGGTCTCTCTAGGGCGACTCGGAGCCCCCGGGGGAAGCTTTGGAACCATGGCACAATGACTATGGATTCACGAACATTGCTACGACCGTGCGGGGCAAAGTCCCTTCAGCCCAGCTTCGTCGGTTAGCCCAGGGACTGCAGCGGCGGACCAGGACTCCGGGAACCGCCGTAGCCCTGCAGCGAGGTACTCGAGCCCCGACGTACCTGCTGCTCGGATACGAGGACCGGGAGGCTCGTCGCAAGGTCGTGCCGGAAACGGTGTTCCAAATCGGCTCCATCACCAAATCTGTTACGTGCCTCTGCTTGCTTCAACTTCAGGAGCAGGGTCGACTTTCTCTCCGTGATCGACTCTCCTCCCACGTACCCGAACTCGAGGGAGATGCGCGCCGGTGGGCCAGGAACGTTACCCTGAAACATCTGATGTCTCACACGTCAGGGCTCCCTCCCCTCCCCACCTACTGGTACCAGATCGCTCGAAGTCTTCGGGACGACCCCACGGCGAATCCTCGGGTGCTTCGACGTGCTGGTATAGATCTGCGGCACCCGCCCGTCGAAAGTCTTCGTGACTTCTTTCGGGAACTCTCGACCCTCCGGCGTCACGCCCTTTTCCCTCCGGGAACCGTGTTCAGCTACAGCAACGACGGCTACGCTCTCCTCGGAGCCATCGTAGAGCGAACCTCTGGCCGCAATTTCGAAAGTTACGTCGAGGAAAACATCCTACGAAGAATCGGAACGCGCGAAAGTACCTTCGACACCGGTGTGATGCTCCGGACAGGTCACGCGGCCGTGCCGTACGGCACGCTGCAGGGAAAGAAATCGTCGATCGTGCCCATCCCGGTCTGGTGGGAGAAGAGTGTGTTTCGGGCTACCGGCGCGCTGCGGATGAGCGTGCGAGACTTGTTGAGGTACGCCCAAGTCTTTCGAGCGGGAGGGCGAGCGGAGCAAGGTCGAATCATCACCAAACCCTCGCTGCGAGAGATGGTCCGGCCTAGAGTCCTCATCGAGCCAGGGTCGTGGTACGGATACGGAATGATAATCTGCCCCAACTTTCACGGACACCTCATCTGGGGGCACGGGGGAGGTCTCCAAGGATGCGCCGCTCTCATGCTCGTGGCACCCCACGAGGGTCTCGTGGGAGCCGCTGCATCGAATTTCGACGAGGGCTGCGCCCCCGCAGTTCTCCGGAGCGCCTTCAACGACGCTCTCGGTTTACCGCTCGATGAGACCTCGGCCCTGTCTCCTCCTTCGGCCCGGGCCACTGGATCGGTGCGTCCGGACTACTCAGGAGATTATCGGTCGGGGGAGGGGGCGTGGTTGCGGATCGTTGCGCGTCGCGATCATCTCCGAGTCGAGTTTCCATTCGTTGGTGCGCCGCCGTTCAACGCACATCCGTACGGAGAAGACCAGTTCTGGTACGGACCCGCCAAATCCCCGAGCTTGATGACCTTCCATCGACCCCCGGCGGGGCGCCCGGATCGGGTCCTCTTCCATTACCGCTGGCTACGTCGGCGGGAATCGGGTTGAACAACGACTCCGACCGAGACTGGAACCAGTAATGCGGGGAGGACTTCGATGGTTCCCTCTCAAGGAGGACGTGCAGAGGCCGGGGGGTTCGACGTTCCTCGGGATGTCTCGTGCTTGGGGAAATAGTAGTACCAGAGGTACGCCAGGATCGCGAAGTAGAGGATGAGACCCAGGATGATGGCGAGAATCGTGTTCTCCCACACGCGGGTCGTGCCGTAGTCTTGTATGTAGCCGAGGAGTCCAGAGACCGCGATCGTGAAGACGAGGCCAAGCGCCAACTGGCTCGCCGTGGGCCGGCGACGGTAAAAGGCCACCGAGATCAGTCCGGGAAGCATCATGGGTCCGCCCAATCCTGGCAGGTCTATATCGAGAACGGAGGGAATCCGTCGAGATCGCTAGCCGCCCCCGGCACCAGTTCGGCGGCTGCAACAGTCCTTGCAACTCGCTCGGTAACCGGCCCCTTGAAGGCCGCCGGAGCCGGTTTCGGGGTTCGGCTCTAGTTAGGAAGCGTCGAGAGAACGAATTCCTTCGGT
>JASHUP010000105.1 GCA_030039915.1 Thermoplasmata archaeon
TCGGGTGACCCTTCGCTTTCAGTCCTCCGTCCGGGTTGACGGGCAACCGGCCTCCCCGTCGGGTCTCCCCGGAAAGGGTCAGCGCGGCAGCTTCTCCCGGCTCGGCGAAGCCGAGGTCCTCGAGCGCGAGGAGCTCGGCGATCGTGAAGCAGTCGTGGACCTCGAGGAACGATACGTCGGAGCGATGCCAGCCGGCCGACCGGAACGCTTCGTGGGCCGCCCGACGGGTCGCTCGAAAACGGGTGAGCTCGGGACGGGACTGGACCGCGAGGAAGTCGGTTCCCGCGCCCGTCCCGTCTAGGTAGACCGGCGTGTCGGTGTACCGATGCGCCGACTCCGCCGGCGCGAGCAGGAGCGCTGCAGCGCCGTCGCTGACCGGACAGCAATCGAAGAGCCCGAGCGGGTCCGCGACCCGCGGGGCGGCGAGCACCTCGGCGCGCGAGACGCGCTTTTGGAAGTGGGCGTTCGGGTTCAGTGCTCCGTTCTCGTGGTTCTTCGAGGCGACCTCGGCGAGCGCTTCCGAGGCGTCCCCGTGCTCGGCGAAGTAGCGGGAGGCGATCAGCCCGTAGACGCCAGCAAAGGTGAGCCCCGCGAGCCGCTCCCACTCGGTGTCTCCGCTGACTCCGAGCCAGTAGCGCCGGCGAGCGCTGGGGACGTCGGTCATCTTCTCGACCCCCACGACGAGGACGAGCGACCGGGCTCCCGAGGCGACCGCGCCGGCCGCGGACCGCAGCGCGAAGCCTCCCGAGGCACACGCGTTCTCCACCCGCGTCACGGGGACACCGACCACTCCGGCTTCCTCCGCAAGCACCGCCGAGGAATTGCCGATCTGCCCGCCCCCGAATCCAAGCGTGGCGAGAAACGCTTCCGAAACGTCCTTCGCGCTCGCTCCATGGTCGACGCTCTTGAAGGCTCCGTCGACCGCGGAGCGAACCAACTGCCGGGGACCGTCGTCGAGGGCCCCGAACCTCGTATGCCCCGCGCCCACGATGGCTGCTAGATGAGGCACCCGCTCCTCCTCGCGAATCGTCTTATGAGCCGAGTCTTTGAAGCTTCTTAGCTTCGGGGACCCATCGTGAGCGAGGAGCCTCCTGTCGTCGTCGGCGTATCGGGCGCGAGCGGCGCCCCGATCGCGGTCCGGGTGCTGCGAGCCCTATACGACGCGAAGGTTCCCGTCTCGCTGGTCGTCTCCGACGGAGCCCGCGCCGTCCTACGTGAGGAGAGCGGCCTCGAGACGGAGGCGCTCCGCCCCTGGGCGACCCATTTCTACGAGGACACCGACCTCGCTGCCCCGATCGCGAGCGGGTCGGTGCCGACGAAAGGGATGGTGGTCGTTCCCTGCTCGTCCAACACGGCGGCGAAGATCGCTCTCGGTCTCGGCGACACGCTTCTCTGCCGGGCGGCCGCCGTCCACCTGAAGGAGCGGCGCCGGTTCGTCGTCGTGCCCCGGGAGACCCCGCTCTCCACGATCCTGCTCCGCCATCTGACGACGCTGAGCGAGCTCGGAGCGGTCGTTCTCGTGGCGTCACCGGCCTACTATCTGCATCCCAAGTCGGTCGAGGAGACCGTCGACTACCTCGCCGGGAAGGTCCTCGACCACCTCGGCATCGTCCACCAGCTCTACCGGGGCTGGAAGGCGGGAACGCCATGATCGCCGGCGATGCGGGAGGGATCGGCATCGTGCCTCGCTCGCGTCGCCCGCTCGGGCGCTACGCTCCCGTGCCCCTCGTCGGAGTCGTGGTCCTGCTGGTCGTCATGATCATCCTGACACCCGTGCTGCTCGCCAACGGAAAGCCGGCCCCCGGCCTGCTCACCCAGGCGGAGCTGGTCGTTGATCGAACCTCGACGAACTCGACGTTCCACTTCTACGTCTGGGCGCTCGGCGAAACGATCCGCTACGACCAGATCCATGTCGGGGTCGCGACGGCCTTCAACTGGACCGGGACGTCTGCCATCGCCTGGAGCGGGCTCCGGTTCGACACCTGGTACAACCAATCGGACGTCCTCTCGTCCATCGTGGCCTCCTCCGACGACCCCGTCGCCCTCAACATCTCTGCGCACTACACGAGCCCCTCGGGGAGCACCTGGTACTTCGGCCTGGTCGCGTTCTACGCGGCGGTCACTTCCCCTCCGAGCGGGGAGAGCCTTTATTCCGCGAGCGGGTCGTCGGGGGTGACGGTGCCGTCGACCATCGCGATCAACAACGACACGTTGCCGGTCGCCATCTTGCTCGCGGACGTCGGCCCCGGGACGCCTCCATGAAGGCGAGCCGGATCGCGATCCTGCTTTGGCTGGTCCTGATCGCGATCCTCCTCGTGGTCGAGATCGCGGAGGTCACGCACCTGTTCACGCTGCCGGTCCAGTCGGCGATCGCGGACCCGCTCGCGCTCGTGATCGCTCTGGTCTTCACGACCCTGGTCGCCCTCGTCGGAGCCATCTTCATTGGCATCTATGTCTCCCACCGCATCCTGAGCCCGACCGGATTCACCCCGTTCGAGGAAGAGATGCTCCGAATGCGTGCCGACCTTTCCGAGGTCAAGCGGGACCTCGCCGCGTTGCGGGAACGCAGTGACCCCGGGTCCGCGAGCGGGTCCGGTGCGGACCGGCCGGAGCAGCCACCGTGAAAGTGCCGGTCCTGGACAACGGCGGTCAGTGGACCCACCGCGAGTGGAGGGTCCTACGGGACCTGGGGGTCGACACCCGGATCTTGCCGAACACGACCCCGTTCGAGGAGCTGGACGCGGACGGGGTGGTGCTCTCGGGCGGAGCCCTCAGCCTCGAGGGATCGGACGCGCCGCTCGGACGGGTGGGCGATTGGATCGACTCCGGGCGAGTTCCTGTGCTCGCGATCTGCGTCGGTCACCAGTTCCTCGCGCGGCACTTCGGCGGCCGGGTCGAGCGCGCCGCCGCGCCCGAGTTCGGTTCGGTCGAACTCACGGTCGATGTCCCCGACCACCCGATCTTCACCGGCCTCCCATCGCGGCTGCGGGTCTGGTCGAGCCACAACGATCAGGTCGCCGTCGCTCCGCCCGGGTGGAGCGTGCTCGCGCACTCGGCGGCGTGCCCCGTCCAGGCGATGGCGCATCCCACCCTTCCGATCTGGGGGGTTCAATTTCACCCCGAGGTGGAGCATACCGAGGGGGGTCGGGAGATGTTCCGGCATTTCTTGGACGCGGTGCGCCGCTGACCCCCGGGAATAAGTACGGCCCACCGCTCGCAGGTCGAGGCGGCTCGTGGCGCGATTTCGTAAGGGGACGGCCGTGCGCGAGCACGACCTGCTCGCCCGGGCGAAGGTGCTCCGGGAGTCGGTCGACCCGCTCCTCCCCCGGCTCGGACCGGATTGTCCCCACGATCGTTTCGACCGCCGCCGCACCGAGCTGGAGGACGTCCGCGAGGCGCGCGAGGACGCGCGCCGTCTCGAGAAGATGTCCCGGTGGGGGGACCCCCTCGCGCGGGCGTACGCGGGCCTCCTCCATTTCTATCTCGACCCGAAGACCTTCGGCGTGGTCGCCTTCCCGCTCCCTGGAGGGGACGTCTCCTACGCGAACCTCGCGCGGACCGACCGCGAGGCGGAGGTCGCCGTCCAACAATCGGACGATCCGGCTCGGTTGCTCCTGGGCTATCTCGATTGGGCCCGCAAGGGGTTCCACTTCTTCGCCACCCGCCGGTTCCTCTACTGCGCCGGCTCCTCGGCGACCCCTCCCCCGGAGTTTCGGGCCGAGACGATCGCCGAGCTCCCGTACCGTCTGATCGAGGTGCCGGCGCATCATCGGTTCGAGTGTCCGCACCTGAACGCGGGCGAACCGCG
>JASHUP010000106.1 GCA_030039915.1 Thermoplasmata archaeon
CGCGAGGTCGAGAAACTCCGCCCGAAGGTGCTCGCCCGGCTGGCGCAGGAGGTCGCCGAGGTCCGCGACCGTCGGGTCGTTCTCCTCCACGGGGCCGGATCCTTCGGCCACCCCGGAGCGAAGCGATTCGGGCTGGCCGCCGCGCCGAACGAGGGAGCGAACGGCGCGGAACGGGCGCGGGGAGCTTCGATCGTCGCGTCGGAGGTGCGCCGGCTGCACCTGGTCGTTCTGCGCGAATTCGTGCGGGCGGGAGGGAACGCGTTCTCCGTTCCGATGGCGACCCACGCGCGCAATCGAGCGGGACGGCTGATCCACCTCGACTCGGACCCCGTCCGGGCCGCGCTCGAGGGGGGATTCGTTCCGGTCTCGTTCGGTGACGTCGTTCCCGATGAGCTCTGGGGATCGTCGATCCTGAGCGCGGACACGATTGCGCGGGAGCTGGCGAAAGCGCTCCACGCGGAGCGCGTGGTCTTCGTGAGCGACGTCGAGGGCGTGCTCGAAGGGGCCCCCGGCCGCGGGCGGTCAGTCGTGCGAGAGGTCTCCGCCAGTTCTGTCGAGGCCCTTCGGGCGCCGTCGGGGGGGACGGACGTCACCGGCGGGATCCGGGGCAAGGCGAGCACGATGCTCGCGATTGCCGCCGCCGGGGCGGACGCAGGTCTTATTAGCGGACTCTCGGATGGAGCCGTAGCTCGGGCGATCCGAGGCGACATGGGGTACGGGAGCTGGGCTCGTGCGCGATCCTCCTGACCCGTCGGAATCGGGAGGTCTCGATCTGAGCCACCGCAAGGCCGAGCACGTCAAGGTGGTTCTCGGCAAGGACGTCGAGGGCCGGTACCGCTACTGGGACGATGTCCAATTGATCCATCGCGCCCTTCCTGAGCTCGACTTCGACGAGGTCGACCCGTCCGTCACGCTGTTGGGCCACCGCCTGGCGGCGCCGATCGTCATCACCGGCATGACCGGGGGGTTTCCCGACGCCGCGAAGATCAACGACAACCTCGCGCGCGCCGCTGCCGAGGTCGGCGTCGCGATGGGAGTCGGCAGCGAGCGGGCGGCGATCCTCAAGGGCCAGTACCCCGAAAGCTACGCCTGTGTCGCCCGGCACGCCGTCCCGCTCAAGTTCGCGAACATCGGTGCGCCCCAGATCATTCCCCAGAAACCCGGTGACCGCGTCGTCGGCCCGGAGGACGTGCGAGCGGCGATGGACCTCATCCACGCGGACGTCCTCGCAATCCACCTCAACTTTCTGCAAGAGATGGTTCAGCCCGAGGGCGATCGGCGTTCGAAAGGATGCCTCGAGCGCATCGGCGACCTCGCCTCGCATTTCCCCGTGCTCGTGAAGGAGACCGGCGCCGGCATCTCTCGCGAGGTGGCCGAGGAGCTGCGAGCACGCTCGGTGAAGGCGTTCGACGTGAGCGGCACGGGGGGAACTTCGTTCGCCGCGGTCGAGTACTATCGAGCGGTCGACCAGGGGGCCGAGCGCGAGGCTCGGGTCGGCAAGACGTTCTGGGATTGGGGTATCCCATCGCCCATCTCGCTGCTCGAACTCGTCCCGCTCGGACTTCCCGTCGTCGCGAGCGGCGGAGTCCGTTCCGGGTTGGATGTGGCTCGGGCGATCGCGCTCGGTGCGACCGCGGCGGGAACGGCTGGCGGCGTCCTGAAGGCGGCCGCCACCGACTTTGAGACGACCCGCAAGGAGCTCGAGATCCTGGTCCACGAGCTCAAGGTCGCGATGTTCCTCACCGGCTCGAAGAACGTCGCCGAATTGCAAAAGGCACCGTACCTGTTGACCGGGGAGAGCCGACTATGGTGCGGTCGCTAGCGGCCGCGACCCCGGAAGAGATCCACCGGTCGAAGCTCGCCGGAATGCGGGACGGTGCGAAGGGTCCCCTCCCCTCGAACGTCGATTGGATCGAGGGGCTCCCTCCCGCGGAGCGCGCCCGGTACGACGGAGCCGTCCGGCGCAAACCGTCGCGCACCCTCTCGGGCGTGGCGATCGTGGCGGTGATGACCGCGCCGGCGCGCTGCCCGCACGGGCGCTGCACGTACTGTCCGGGAGGACTCGAGAACGGCAGCCCGCAGAGCTACACGGGGGAGGAGCCGTCCGCGCTGAGGGGCGCTCAGTTCCACTGGGACGCCCGCGCGATCGCCGAGAACCGGATCTCGACGCTCGAGGCGATCGGGCACCCGACGTCCAAAGTCGAGGTGATCGTCATGGGCGGGACGTTCCCCGCGCGCCCGCGGCCCTATCAGGAGGAGGTCCTCCGGGGGGTCTACGACGGCCTCAACGGCTCGGCATCGACCTCCCTCGAGGATGCGCAGCGCCAGAACGAGCGGGCGAGCCACCGTGTGGTGGGGCTGACGGTCGAGACCCGTCCGGACTGGTGTGACGGTCGGGTGCTGCCGTTCCTGCTCAACGCCGGCGTGACCCGCGTCGAAGTCGGAGTGGAGTGCCTCCACGACGACGTCCTCGACGCCGTGGGTCGCGCGCACTCCTCGGGCGACGTCGCCCGGGCGACCCGCGAGGCGCGCGACCGCGGTCTCAAGGTCTGTTACCACCTGATGCTCGGGCTGCCGGGCATGACGCCGGAGTCGGACTACTCCGACTTCGAGCGGCTGTGGGACGAAGAGGCGTTCCGGCCCGACCTCCTGAAGATCTATCCTACCCTCGTGATCCCGGGCACCCCGCTCTACGACGACTGGACAGCCGGGAAGTACGAGCCGTACGACGCGGCAACGGCCGCCGCCCTCCTCGCTCGTCTCAAGCGGCGGCTTCCGCCGTGGGTCCGCGTCCAGCGCATCCAGCGGGATATCCCGGCCCGCCTGATCGCCGCGGGGGTCCGGGCGAGCAACGTCCGACAGCACGCCCTCGAGATCTTGCGGTCGGAAGGAACGCACTGTCGGTGCCTGCGCTGCCGGGAGGCGGGCCGGCGGTCGACCCCGCCACCGGAGGCGTTCGAGCTCCGGTCGAGCGAGTACCGTGCTGCGGGGGGCCGGGAGCTCTTCTTCGCCTGGGAGGACCCGGTTTCCGACACGATCGCCGGGTTCCTTCGGCTGCGATTCCCGTCGCACGATACCGAGGGGGGTCTCGACGCCCCGGTGATCCG
>JASHUP010000107.1 GCA_030039915.1 Thermoplasmata archaeon
TCCGGGCGGTTCTGCGCCGCGCAGAGGAGCCACTCAGCAGGAATAGGATTCTCATGATTCTCGCGGGATGGTCGCATGCAATGAGCCGTCAGAGTCTCAATGCAGCGATTGACTTTCTCGCCGCCGATGGATCGGTGGCGGAGGGAAGTAAGGGATTGATCTGGGTTCCAGAGGCTTCGCCGAAGCTCGCTGAGGCTATTGCTAAGGCTCGAAGCCTTTGACGATTCCGGCAGATTCGGTCCTGCTGAGTGACAACGCGCGATCCGCCCTGGACTCCCTCGACGGGGACAAATCACCCAGGGCTGCCGCGATTGCAAAACGCGCTAGGAGCTATCGAAACGTACTCCTTCTCGACTGCCAACATGGAGAAGTAGTCCGCAAGTCAAGGATTCCGCGTGAATTGGCGACTGCGTATGGTATCGAGAACCTCTACGTCGAAGATCTTCCAGATTATTGGAGAATGCTCTACTCCATAGTCAAGAGCAGTGGAAAGCGAATTGTGATGATTCTGGAGATTGTCGATCACAAGGCCTACGACCGCTGGTTGGGGTTCCGAGGTCGGTGAGACAACTTTACTGAGACACTACCGTCGAAAGGTGCAAGGATTATTGCACACCGATCCGCGCGTGCGGGCCGACACCGGTCCCGACAATGCAAGTGTCACTAAGAGTCGACTTACCGGTTGATTTCTATCAGCAGTACCCAGGAGTCCATGAGCGCAAGCAGAATCGATGCAATGACGGGCAGGACCAGAAGATAGAGCCCCATTGACACGCCATCGAGGACAAAGGACGCGCCCGCGAGATAGAGCGCGGAAACAGCCAGGACCGCTACGAGCCCTAGCTCCGAACCACCCAGGTACTGCGGCTCCGACAGGCGAAGAACCCGATAGGTTAGCCAAGAGATCACGATGCTCGCCCCGGCCGCTGTCACAAGGAGTTCGATTCCGACCGCGAGGTTCGTCTGTCCGGGCACGAGCAGGACCGAGGATACCACGAAAACCGTCGCGAATAGACCGAGAGCTCGCAAGGCGACGTTCGGGAGTGCGGGAACGGCGATGATGCGCTTCATGTTGAGGGAGATGCCCACGAACAACAAGCCCGCAAGCGCGGCGGACGCACCGGCCTGGGCCAGGAAGAAGTCGTTCCACGCAGTCATCCTTTACAAACCCGAGAAGGAGTGACCAGGGGATAAACCGGCCCGCCCGTCGGGGGGTTAGCGGACGACTGCGCTCGCTGGCCGGTCGGCGTTAACCGCTGAGAGTACTTCTCGTGGCAAATTGACCCTCACCAGCTTCACCTGAGGGCTAGACAAGGCGAAGCTCAAGCTCGGCCGCGCCCACGACTTTAAGCGGCCCAATGTATCCGACATCCGTGGCAACTGGACGCCGTCTCGCCGCGGTGATGTTCACCGACACGGTAGGATTCACCGCTTCGACCCAGGCGAACGAGGGGCGTACTCTCGAGCTGCTTCGACAGCAGTCCGAGCTGCTACGTCCGCTCCTGACGCTCCATCAAGGGCGGGAGATCAAATCCACCGGTGACGGCTTCTTGGTCGAATTCGACAGCGCCCTCAAGGCTGTCCGATGCGCCGTGAACATCCAGCGCAGCATCTACGAGCGGAATTCCGAGGGAGCGCAGAACCCCATTCGAATCCGGATCGGCGTCCATTTGGGGGATGTGGTCCAGAATGGCTCCGACATCCTTGGAGACGCCGTGAACATCGCGGCCCGCATCGAGCCGCTCGCCAATCCGGGCGGTGTATGTGTCTCGGGAGCCGTCTACGAGCAGGTTCGCACGAAGGTCACGGAGAAGTTCGAACGGCTTGAGCCGACCGCGTTGAAGGGAGTCGAGCTGCCGATGGAGGTGTACCGCATCCTACCGGCATGGGAAGGGAACGGCGGCAAGGAAATGGTAGGTCCTCCCCACTCCCTCGACAAGGCGCGCGTCGCCGTCCTTCCCTTCGACAACATCAGCCCGAACCCGGACGACGAGTACTTCGCGGACGGACTGACGGAGGAGCTGATCTCGAGCCTTTCGCTGGTTCCCGGGCTGAAGGTCATCGCTCGGACGTCTATCCTGGGTTACAAGAAGGGCGAGAAGTCCGTCGCGGCGATCGGAAAGGAACTCGACGTCGGGACGGTGGTCGAGGGTAGTGTCCGTCGGGCGTCGAACAAGATCCGGGTCACCGTCCAGGTCATCGACGTCGCTACCGAGGAGCACCTCTGGTCGGCCAAGTACGATGACGACCTCGCCGACATCTTCCGGGTCCAGAGCGACATCGCAAGCAAAGTGGCCACCTCACTTCCGGGCAGCGTGCTGCAGCCGCAAGAGTCGGTACCCGAAGTCGAACGTCCCAAGGAGAATCAGGCGTATCTGTCGTACCTTCAGGGCCAGGCGCTGATCTGGAAGCGTGACGAGGCTTCGTTACGGAAGTCGCTCGAGCACTTCCAGAAGGCCATCGAAGGCGACCCCACGTTTGCCCGCGCGTATGCCGGGGTGGCTCGGGTGTACATCAATCTGGGTATCGAGGGCTATCTAAGCTGGAGCGGCTCGATCGAGATGGGACAAGCGGCGGCTGAGCGAGCCGTCCGGCTGGATCCCGATCTCGCCGAGGCGCATGCGTCGTTGGGGGAGATTGCCTTCATGGCGGACGATGCCGCGGAGATCCTGGATCGCGAGCTCCGGCGAGCATTGGAACTCAATCCCAACCTCACGCATGCCCACAGCATCCTGGGCGCGCTCGCGGGATCCTTCGGAATCATGGAACCCTATCTCCTCGAATCGGAGGAGGCGTACCGCTTGGATCCGCTCTCGCCTCCGATGATTCGGCGCCAGGGAGAGGCTCTCTTCAATTCGGGACGCTATGAGGAGGCCGCCGCCCACTGGAAGGCCAACCTCGCAGCCGATCCCATCGACGCGTATCGTGGCTTGGCGGAACTTCACATGTTCCGGGGCGAGTACGACCAGGCCGATTCGATGGTGCGCGAGCTGGAGCGGCTCGCGCCGGACACCGACGGCGCCCTGCTGTGCCGGGGATACCTCGCCGCATTGAGCGGGGACCGAGACACGGCACTCCGGATGATCGCCCGGCTCGATGAGTTGTTCAAGAAGGGCTCTTCCCGTCAGTCATCGATTGGGTACATCTACTACGCATTGGGGGACACGGATCGGTTTTTCGAATACATGATGGCCGCGGCGAAGAACCACACGCTTCAGGCCGTGCGCATCCGTCTCTGCCCCCTGTACGCGGCGGCTCGGCGGGATCCCCGGTTCGTCATGATGATCATTCAGGCCGGTCGCCCGATGCAAGCCTACAAGCCCCATAGCTAGTTCCCCTTCGGCGTCGGCATCGGTGCAACGGAATATTGCAGCCACGGCACGAGCGTCACGACCCTCCGAGGTCGATCGGTGCACCTTGGAGAAACCCTAATCCTCAAGGTATCGTCCCCAAAACTGCAGGCGGCTTCAATTTCACAGTATCGAGGGGCGCTGCATGAATTCCGATCGCCCGAGTTGGTTGGACCAGTCCGAATATCCATTCGCCGCTCACTGGTTTCCGACGGCCTTAGGCCGAATGCACTACGTCGACGAGGGAAGCGGTCGACCGATTGTATTCGTGCATGGCAACCCAGTTTGGTCGTTCATGTTCAGAAATCAGATCAAGTCGCTGTCGCCCACTCACCGGTGCATTGCGCCGGATCTTCTGGGGTTCGGACTGTCCGATAAGCCCCACGATTGGAGCTATTTGCCTGCTGAGCACGCGGCTTTTCTAGAGGCTTTCCTCGAAAGTCTCGATCTCCACGAGGTGACACTCGTGATAGGTGATTGGGGCGGACCAATCGGAATCTCGTATGCCCTCAAGCATCCGAACCGCATCCACTCAATAGTCGTCTCGAACACCTGGATGTGGTCCGTCAGTCGACAGATTAAGTTCCGCTTGTTCAGCGCCTTCACCGGTGGACCGATTGGGCGATACCTGATTCGGAAGAGAAACTCCTTCGTCACGTCCGGGCTGCCGGGTGCGTTTGGGGACCCCAAACGGCTGTCCCCGGCAATCCACGCACAGTACATCCATCCGTTTGATTCGCCCCTCGATCGAAAGGGCTCGTGGGTGTTTCCCAAGCAAATCATCGGTTCCTCGGCCTGGCT
>JASHUP010000108.1 GCA_030039915.1 Thermoplasmata archaeon
TCGACCCGGCGCTCGCTCCGATCGCGCGGACCGCGGCGCGGGCCGTGGGGGTCAAGGTGGGGTTCCGGTCCATGGACGTCGCCCGCTGGGGCCGCTCGGCGGACGTGGTCGTGATGAACCCGCCCTTTGGCGCCCAGCGGGCGCACGCCGACCGACCGTTCTGGGACCGAGCGTTCACCCTTTCCCGGGGCTGGATCGGCGCGTTCGCCGGTTCGGCCTCCCGAACCTTTATAGCACGACTCGCGCTCGACCGCGGTGCTCACGTAGTCGAAGTCGAACCGGTTCCTTGGAACCTTCCTCGGACGTTCCCGCACCACCGAGCGGCGAGCGTCCGACTCGCCGTCGACCGCTGGGTCATCGAAACGGAACGCAAGTCATGACGGCCTCGAGCGAAGGGACAAAGCTGGTTCTTCCGGGCGACTACCTTGGGACCGCCGAGGAGTTCCTTCCGGGCCGCGGGACCTACGAGAACCGCGGCCGCATCTACGCGTCCGTACTCGGCACCTCCCACGTGGACCCGAGGGACCGGACCGTCCGGGTCGAGCCCCGGAACGCGGTGCCGGAGATTCAGGAGGGCGAGATCGTCTACGCCCGGGTGGACGAGATCAAGACTGCGATGGCGATCTGCACGATCCTCACGACGTCCGCGAGTCGACGGCCGGTGCCCGGCGAGCCCGAAGGGACCGTCCACGTGTCGAAGGCGAAGGAGGGGTACACGGAATCGCTTTCGAGCGAGTTCGCGGTCGGCGACATCCTGCTCGCCAAGGTTCTCCAATCGCACCCGTCCATCAAGCTCACGACCGCCCCGTCGTCGCTCGGGGTCGTCTCGGCGCGATGCCAGGTCTGTCACAATCTGCTCACCCGTCGCGCGAAGGGCTTGGAGTGCCCGCGGTGCGGTCACCGGGAGCAGCGGAAGCTCGCTCACGGTCCTGCCTTCCCGGCGCCCGCGACGGACCACCCGAATGCCCTCTGACGAGGAGCGGCGACTCGCCGCTCTGGTCCGCGCGCACGACCGCTGGCGCGGTCGCGAAGTGTTCAATCTCTTACCGAGCGAGAATGCGGTCTCCCCGGCCGCCCGCCGGTTTCTCTCGAGCGACCTGGCCGGACGCTACACCCTCCCGGTGACGAGCGAGGTGGACGGCGAGAGCCTCGACAACAGCTACACGGGTACCCGGTACACGGACGAGATCGAACGGCTCGCGAACGCGGCGGCGAGCCGGGTCTTTCGCGCTCGCTTCGCCACGACCCGGCCGCTCTCCGGACACATCGCCGCCCTCTCCGCGCTCGTCCCGCTGCTGCCGCCGAAGTCCCGGCTTCTCGCGATCGCTCCGAACGAAGGAGGGTACGACGGGTACGCCCCCGGGTTCATCCCGGCCGTGTTCGGCTACACCGTCCGACCCCTGCCCGCCACCGGGGTAGGCAATCGCGTGCGCGCCGAGGAGGCCGTGGACGCCATCCGCCGCGAGCGTCCGTCAGCGGTAATCCTCGGGCAGAGCTTCCTCCTCTTTCCGTACCCCGTCCGCGCGATCGCGGAGGAGGCCCACGCCCACGACGCTCTGGTCTTCTACGATGCGTCGCACGTCCTCGGGCTCATCGCGGGCGGGGGCTTCCAGGACCCGCTGCGCGAGGGAGCGGACGTCGTCTACGGGAGCACCCACAAGTCGTTCTTCGGACCTCAGGGTGGACTGCTCGTCACCGACCGCGAGGACCTCTTCGCGCAGCTCGACCCGGCGCTCGTCTGGAGGGTCTTCGACAACGCCCATTGGAACCGGATCGCGGCCCTCGGACAGACGCTGCTCGAGTTCGAGCGCGTCGGCGCCGAGTACGCGCGGACCGTCGTCGCCAACTCGAAGGCGCTCGGCCGCGCCCTGTCCGACCGGGGGATCCCCCTGGTCGCGGAGTCCGAAGGGTTCACCGAATCCCACCAGTTGCTGATCGACAAGCCCGAGCTGCGTCGATCGCACTCGCTCGGGTCCGGAGCGCTCGCGCGCCGGCTCGAGCGCCAACGTCTCCTGATCGACCTCGTCGGGCGGATCGGCTCCGCGGAGATCTCCCGGCTCGGTCTAACGCCCGCCGATATGCCGCGCCTCGCCGACCTGGTCTACCGTGGGGGGGTGCAGGGCGAGCGGGTCGGGCGCGAGGTCCGGGACTGGCGTCGGACGTTCTCGTCGTTGCGGTTCGCCTGACCGCTCCGGCGGCGATCTTCGAACCCCTTCGGAATCGGTCCCAGTCGGCTCAGCGCGACGCGTTCGGGATCGGGGACGGGTCGGGCGCCGGGGGCGCGGGCAGCGAGAGCTCGGCCGCGAATCGTCGCGCGAATCCCCCCAGGGCGCGCATGAGCGGGATGGGGCAATCCACGACGCCCACGACGGTCCTCGTGCCGGCGAAGAGCACCGAACGGACGCGACCCGCGCTCCAGACGACCTCACCTCCGCCGGGGCTGCTCGGGTCGCTCACGGAACCGGGTTTTCCGAGAGGGGCGGGAGTGAGGTGAACGCCGACCACCTCGCTTTCGTACCCTCGCCCGTACCGCCACCAGAGCACGCCCGCGCCGACGATCCCCACCACGACCCACGGTAGCGCGTAGATCAGGCTCCCGAAGACCAGGCCGTCGACCGCTCCGAGGCTGATCCCCGCGCCGACCAGTACGCCGACCGTCGCGAGCATCGAGGCGTGGGTCGCGACCCGCTGAGCCGAGCGTTCGGCGAACACGACGGTGCCGGCGAGGTGGGAGCCCGGGTCCGTGGGAGATCCGCTCGAGGGAAGGGCGACGAGGGTGAACCCCCCATTTCGCAGCAGCGCGGTGGCGACCGAAGCGACCCGCTCGGAGGTTCCCGGGGGAACGGTGACCATCTGGCTCACCGGTAGAGGATAGCGGTCGACCGAGCGCAACGGCGGGAGTCCCTCGACCGGCCGCGGCGGTGTGGGAGGGAGCTCGGGCATCGGCATGGATGCCTCTCTCCTAGCGCCGAACATGGCTTATGTCCTCTTGAGCCGCCGGGGAGTGCCGTCCGGCCCGGGTGCCCGGGTTCGCCCCCGTCGGGCCGAAGCGACGGGCTCATCCCCTCTCGAACGGTGGTTCTCGCCTCGATGCGCGCGCCGATGGCGTTGACCGGAGTTCCGGGGACGGGGAAGAGCATGGTCGCCGCGCGACTCGCGCCCGGGCTCCGCTCGATCGAGGTCTCCGACCTCGCGCTGACCACCGGGAGCGCTCGACGTCGGGGGGGCTCGCTCACGGTCGACGTGGAGCGGCTCCGCCGCGAGTATCGTCGCCGGCCCCCTCGAGTTGACCTCGTGGTCGGGCATCTCGCCCACCTGCTGCCGATCCGGGACGTGATCGTCCTGCGCTGCCATCCCGAGATCCTGCTCGCTCGACTCGAGCGCGCGGGACGCGGTTCGGTCCGGGACCGCCGGGAGAACTACGCCGCGGAGGCGCTCGACGCGCTCCTGTTCGAATCGGTACGACCCGGCCGTCGGATATGGGAGGTCGACACCACGCGCCGATCGCCGGACGCCGTCGCTCGGACGGTTTCCCACACGGTACGTCGCCGCCCTTCGCCGGTCTGGGGCCGGGTGGACTGGCTCGCGGACCCCGTGGTGACCGAGCACCTTTTGGAAGGGGCCGAGTAGTCGGGGGAAGATGGTCCTCGAATCGTATCGGGCCAAGGTCCAGCCGTACATCGCCCGCCTCGCGCGGCCGTTTCTCGGGTGGGACCCGGGAGACCTGAGTCGGATCGCGCTCCTCCTCGCGGTCTCCGCGGGCGTCCTCGCGTTGCTGGTCCGATGGACCACGCCGTACCTCTTCCTCGCGGTCGCGCTGCTCGTGTTCTTCGCGGGCGTCTTCGACGTCGTGGACGGGGAGGTCGCGCGGCAGACCGGAAAGGCCTCCGTTCGCGGAGACTTCGTCGACCACGTCTATGACCGGTACGCCGACATCGCGATCCTCCTCGGGATCGCCCTCTCCACGTACGCGAACCCGTTTCTCGCCCTCCTCGCGCTCGTGAGCCTCCTGCTCGTGAGCTACATGGGGACGCAGGCTCAGGCCGTCGGGAAGGGACGCCTCTACGGGGGCCTGCTCTCGCGGGCCGACCGGCTGGTCGTCCTGGCCCTCGCCACGTTCCTCGAGTTCGACTGGTCGCTTCCGTGGCCGTGGGCAGCGTCGCTGCCGTGGTCCCGGTTCCACGTCGGCAGCGTCGAGTTCACGGTGATCGATGTCGCGCTCGCCTACTTCGTCATCGCGGGCCAGTGGACCGCGGTCGCGCGGGCGCTGCGGATCTATCGCTCGCTGCCGCCGGCGGGGTAGCCGAGGGACGTTCGCGGTCGTCGCGCTCAACGACCGTGCCGCCTCGACGGCGATAGTACTGGAGCGGATGGCGCAGCGACGGCTCGAAGCACCGTTCGTCTCTCGATCGGTCGCGCGGGTCGTCCGCGAGGGGGTCCCCGTCGCGGGCGCAGAGCCCGTGGCTGCGCAGGGTCTCGCATTCGGGAGGCTCGTAGCCGCGCCCTCCGTCGCGCAGCGTGATGTGCTCGACCTGGTAGCGCGTGACCGACTCGTCGAAATCGGGGGCGCCGCGATAGGCGTCGACGATCGTCTCGAAATCCGCACCGGCGCGATGCAGAAACGCCGCGAGGCAGAAGCGCCCGGAGTGGGAGAGGTTCTCACCCTTCTGCAGGGTCCGCTGCATCTTGCGGATGCACGGCGGGAACAGCTCCGGGCGCATCGGACCGGGCGCCCCGGCACGCGCCACCGGAGCCGGGGTCCGGCGGGCGAGCTCGTCGAGCAGCTCGGACTCGCGCTCGCGTACATCGCGGACGACGTCCTCGGCGAGCGGGAGCGGCTCGGCGAGCCGCAGGCGGACGGCCTCCTGCAGAAGACGTGCGGCGCGCAGGGGACGGACCGACACCGTCCCCCCTTTCAGCGCCTGTCGGGGCAGTCGGAACTCCGCCTCCCGGATCGGGACCGAGAGGTGCAAGTAGTCGACGAGCGGGACCTCGACCCCGTCGGGACCGGGTACAAGGGAGAAGCCGAGACGTCGGGCCACTTCCGCGAGCTCCTCAACCGGGACCGTGGTGAGGCGAGCGTGGTTGCGTTTTGCCTCGGCGACCGCCCAGCGCCGCAGCGCTGCCGGGGACGCCGCGGCGGAGAGCACGAGGCGAGCGAAGAGGAAGGAGACGAACCGGACGGTCGAGTCCGCGCGGGCAAGCTCCTCGAGGTCGCGAGTACCGCGCGGGTCGTCCGCCGCGGCCAGGATGCGGGCCCGACCGAGCGCTCGGGCCCGGGAGAACGCGGCGTCGGAGAGCAGCGAGCGAACCGAGACCGTCTCCTCGCCGAAGAGCGTCTCCGCCCCCGGTAGGAACGGGTACTCTGCGAAGAGCGAGCGCTCGTCTAGAGGAGCCGAGGCACGAGGAACTGCCATACGAGGAGCATGAGGACGAGGAGCGAGGAGACGGTCACCGCCCGACCGGCGAAGGAGTCGAGGCGCGCCTCGGTCCAACCGCGTCGGAAGCGGGCGGCCACGGACGCCGCGAAGTCCCGGAACAGGAGGCCCCCGTCGAGGGGAACGAGGGGGAGCGCGTTCGAGAGACCGAGCAGGAGGTTCATCCACGCGAGCCAGTAGAGCATGTTCGCGAGGAGCCAGAAGTTGCTCGTGCCCAGCCCCGCGAGCGGTCCGGTGAGATGGAAGTAGTTCGTGGTCGCCCCCGAGACCGGCTCGAGGCCGGCGAGCGGTAGAACGAGCCAGTAGACCGAGCCGGAGAGCGCCCCCTGGTCGCTGCCGGCCGGCCACACGAAGATCTGCTTCAGTTCGGAGGTCGACAGGCCGAAGACGACCACCCCGAGGAACCCGCGGCTCTTGTTGTTCGGGTTGGTGGCCAGGTGCACCGTGGTCGCGACGATCTGCCCCCGGCTCGAGGAGTAGAATTGGAGAGGGACCGTCTCGTTGGGAGTGGTCTTGGCCTCGGCCGCTTCAAACGTCGAGAAGGTCGTCGTCGCGGTCCCGTTGAGGGAGGTGATGATGTCGCCGGCCGCGACCGTCGCGTTCGCCGCCGGCATGCCCGGCTCGACCGATTGCACGCCGATGCCGTTCGCGTTCGGAGCGACCGACCCCGCCACGAGACCCGAGAGGAGGGCGAAGAACAGGATCGTCAGCGCGAAATTCGCAAGGACCCCAGCGGCCGCGACCCGATCGCGCTTGCGTCGGGACGCGGCCATCATCTCCGCGTCGTCCTGCTCGACGAACGCTCCGACCGGGATGACGCACCAGAGGATGCCGAGGCTCTTCACGCCGATCCCCTGAGATCGGGCGACCACCCCATGGCTGAGCTCGTGCAGGACGACACCGACCACGAGCGCGACGATCCCGTACCCGATCGGAATGATCGGGTTGATCCCGGGAATCCCCACCGCTTCGGTCACCGACGGGGCGGTCGCGGCCGCGAGGCGGAACGACTCGATCGCTCCGAAGATCAGGAGCCCGATGATCACCGCCATCGCAACCGCCGCCAGCGCGATCCCGAGGTCTCCGGCCGCGGTCCAGAACCTCCGGAAGCGCCCCCACCGATCCAGCGCCGAACGACCGCGCTGCGTCTTGATCATCAGCGCCGGCCCGAAGAG
>JASHUP010000109.1 GCA_030039915.1 Thermoplasmata archaeon
GCGCGACCGGGAGATCGGTTGGTGGTTCCAAAGGTTCGGGTGGAATGTTCGCGAACGAATGGGGCGTCGCCGCCTCCTCATCGGGGAGCTCTGGCGGTTGCGGCAGTAGGGCTTCGGGGTTTGAGTCGGCACGAACGAGGGACAGCGGGGGCTCCGCCGGCAGATCAACCGGGGCGGCGGGTTCGGCCAATTCGACTTCCACCTCTGGAGGGGCTGCGACCTCGAAGTTCGGAGTGGGAGGCTCGAGGACGGTGGGTTCCTCTTCCGGGGGCGGCCCCTGCGGTGCGTCGATCCCGCCCGAATACGGTGGAACGTCTTCCGGAACCGGAGTGACCCCCGGTTCTTCGGGAGCCGGTGCTGGCTCTGACGGTATCACCGGTTCGTTTGGGGGAAGCGTCGCTTCCGATGCGAAAGCTGCCGTCGTCTCCGGCTCGGGTGCTCGCTCCGCCTCTGGCAACGGGGCTTCCAGCGGGAGTGGAGGGACCCACGGCGACTCAGGAAGGCGGTCCGGTTTCTCGAGGGAAGGCGACGGCGTCTCGGGTACTCGCTCCTCCGAAACCGCCGGTTCCGCCGGGGCAACAATCTCCTCCGCCGGGCCGGAACGTTCGGAGATACCCGCGTCGTCGCCCGGGGTGAACGCCGGCGTAAGTGTGACGTCGGGAGGGGTCGCAACGGGTCGCTCCAGTGGCTCATCGATCGTCAGGACGGGAGGGGTCTGCGGGAGGTTGGTTGACTCTAACTCACGCTCTTCAGAGCGGGCCAGCACTTCCGGTGGTGTTTCGCCCGGTACGGCCACCGACGACCCAGCGGCCCCGTCCATGGTCGGCTCGGACCCCACCAGAGGTCGGACGACAGGGGGCTCGCGAACAGGTTCCGGAATTGGGCCTTCCTGCCGAGGTGGCTCCGGCGACGCGAGTGTCGACGCGGGAGACAGCGCCAGGCGGCGCTCCGTCGTCATGATGTCCGGGGATGCGACGAAGGGGGGGCTCACCCGTTCCAACACCATCTCCGAGTTTCGACTCGCGACCGGACGGACGGACGAAGCCGTGCGAGTCCGGCGGGGCCCCGGCGGAGGCACGAAGCCCCCGAGCTTCGACACCACAACCCCCGCAACCGGTCCGCCGAAGCCGGGGAAACCGGCCAGCGTGTCGAACGGCGTTTGGCGAAGGTCCTCGACGGTGTGAATGCCCTGGTCCCAGGCCGCGGAAACCTTCGACGGCCCCAGGAGCGGGATTCCGATCAGCCCGTCCAACTCTTGGCCCAGGACGCGGACCTCCTCTTCGTGGGCGATGTACGCCGGGTCCGCGTAATCGACTTCCTTGGCCGCGGGGGGTGACTCCGAGACCGCCACGGAGATCCGAGGGATCCGCGCTCCCCGCGGGCGTTGTTTCCGACGCAGCGGCCGCGACGGCAGGCCGGGAACGTGAACGGACCAGCGGTCACCGGTACGCGTGCGACCCAACAGCGAGGTCGGTGGCACCGCCTCCTCCAAGGCAGTCGTCACGCGCAGCTCGTTCAGATCGAGGTACCGCGCGAGCGGTTCGGCCGCGGAGCGCAGTTCGCTCGCGAGCGGATCTTTCGCTGTCACAACCGCCACCGAGGGCCGGGGATGGCCGGCCTCGGTGGCCGGACGCAGACGTGCTTCGAGCCGGCGAACCAGCCAGAAGGCGTCCGGCGAGAGAGGGGGGATCGTCTTGCGGGATACCCCGCTCCCTGC
The DNA here is from genome assembly GCA_030039915.1 of Thermoplasmata archaeon. Next base: position 1,718 of record JASHUP010000109.1, read on the forward strand.
CGGAATTTCTACGTACATCTCCCCGAGGGGCCAGGGTACCGGCACGACGCGATCGGGCAGAGTATCGGCGAGGTTCACCATCGAGGGCAGCACCCGTCGGGGAAGTCCGTTGATGACCACGGAGAGCTCCTCCTGACCGAGAGCCGCTTCCCACCGACGGGCCGGTAGGCGCTGAAGGAGGTGGATGATTTGAGAGGCTTGGCTGGGGTAGGCCTTCTGGATTTCCGATTCGACCGGTCGAACGGCGCGTTGGCGCCCGGCCCACGGCTCCTTCGGCGACCCGATCTCGAGTCGCTGGACCCGAGCGAGCCGAGCGAGGACCTCCTTTTCTTGACGGAACCGTCCCGCGGCGTCGTCGGCGGGCAGGACCAGCGCGAGCGACGGAAGGGTCGTGGAGCGCGCGACCCCGAGGCTCCGGCGGAAGCGCCCGAGGCTCCGGAGGACCGAGCGCCACCGCTCCCAGGACGCGAACAGGTCGTCGTTCAGCAGCGAGCGGTCGAGGCCCGACAGCGGTCGTTCGAACAGGCTCGTGCGGTCCTCGGAGAACATACGATGCACCGCCTCCGAGGTGAACGGAAGGATGGGCGCGAGCACTTCTGCAGTCCCTCGGAGAAGGTGGGAGAGGGTGCGGAGCGCGGCACGCTTGGTGGTCGGTGTACCCGCCAGCGCGAGGCGCGGCTGGACGAGGGCCCAGTACTCGACCAGGTCGTTATCCAAAAACCGGAACACGCGGCGCTGCACAAGGTTCGGCGCGCCCTGGTCGTAATGGGAGAGGGCGAGCACTTTGGTTCGCTCCCATCGCGCCAGGATCGCTCGGTCCTCCGTTTCCAGTTCGCCGAGAAAACCCCCGATGGGTCGCGAGAACGTCGCAAGCATGGCCGGCTCGCCCAACGCGGCCACGTCGCGCGAGAGAAGCCACCACCGGCGGATGCCGGAGGCCTCCTGACGGGATCGGCCGTCGAGACGGCCCCCCGAAGCTTCCGAGGGTCCGGACCGGACGAGCGCAGCCCGCACGGCGTCGGCCCCGTGGGCGCGGACGAGGCCTGCCATATCGCTCTCGGCCACCGTCGGCACGACCGTGAGCGAGAGCTCGCCGACCGAACCCTCGATGCCCGAGAGCGCGGCCAGATGGTTCACGACCGAAGGGACCCGGCGACGTTGACCCACGTAGAGGCGGACCGAGTCCCCGTCCGGGAACGGATCGAACCGGGCCCAGGCGGAGAACGCGGCTCCGCTTGAAGGAAGAAGACGTCGGTGGACCAGAGAGCGCTTCCCTCCGCACGAACAATCGGTGGCACCCCCAGGGGCTTCGAGCCGGTCACACCCAGTGCATTCCAGCAAGGCGATCGCACCGGCGTCCTCGGTCGGACTGGCCTCGCTAACCGGCCATGGGGCCACCTCCATTTGCCCGGGGAGGCTCTCGTGGGGCAGGAGTCGCGAGAAGGTCGTCCGCCGTTCCGCCGGCAGCCTCGACGCCTCGAGACACCATGCGCGCCCCGGCACCCAGAGCAGCGCCGTGCCACAGACGGTGCAGTGAGGGACGCCGCGCTTTACGCGGAGACGCGCCAACAGCGCGCTCGCCTCCGCGAGGTCACGTTCGACGAATTCGTTCGCGGTGTCGAGATCGAGTCCCGCGTATTTGTGCATCAGCGTGAAATCGAGCTTCCCCCGTGGGGTCACGAGGGGCCAGCCGGTGACGCCCACCTGGGACGCAATGCGCGCGTCCGTCGGCCCGTGTCCCGGAACCAGAGGGACGACCCCGGTCCCGCTGTCCCCGACGTCACTGGCGGCGAGGATGGTTCCCGCAGGGGGGCTGAGGTCTCCGCCCATGGGGAATTCGTGACGAAGCGGGTACGTGTAGGGCAGTCCCTGGAACTCTCGACCGGACCGTTCCTCGACGATCTCGAGTTCGACCTCAGGAATCCAAGAACGTAAGCGGGCGAGCGACGACTTGGATGTCAGAATGAGCTCGCGGTCGTCTCTCCGCCGATACGCTGCCACGACGTAGCGCTGGTCGGGGTTGACGAGCAGCGCGCTCGTCCCGAGGAGCTTCCACGGGGCGTCGACCCAGACCAGGGCGTTCGCGGTGGAGGTACCCATCGGCACCGGGAATCGGACGAGGAACGTGTCTCCCTCTTCCTCGTTGTAGAGGATCCGCTCGGGGCTCCGCGGAACCCCGCACGTAGGGCACAGTCGGAACGCTTCATCGCGGCTGACGAGGATCCCCTTCGACGCGAGACGTCCGACGATCGCTTGGACCCCGGCGGTCCGGTCCTCCGGGTCCCACGGCGTGCGTCCGTCGCCTCCGACCCAGATTCCGAGAGAGGTCAAGAGGGCCGGAATGGCTGAGGGCCCGACGTGGCCGCTCGCCGGCCCGTGTCGAAGGGTCGCTACGGCTCGGCGGCCGACCAGGCTCAGGTAACGCGCGTCGATGTCGGCCGCGAGGGCACGACCCGCAATCAGAGAAGGAAAATCGCCCTGCGTCCACGATCCTTCGAACTGACGGACGGCCGCTCCGCTCGAAGGCCCGAGCACCCCGCCTTGGGGAGGGAGCCGCCGAGATTTCCAGAGGGCCTGGACCTCGGCCTCAACCGAGTGGGCGTTGTATTCGACGGGGGCCGGGACCATAGCGAGCGGACGTTCCCGGCAGGTACGATGAGCCCGTCGGGAATAAACCCTCGCGTCGTACCCCGGCCGTCCCGACGCGTCGGTCGCCGGGGTAAATCTTATCCTGTTGCACCTCTGCCCGCTACCCGAGGGACCCGAGATGGCCTGGACGCAGCAGGAAGTTCGCGAGCTCAAGGAGGGCCGCTACATGCTCATCGACGAGGAGCCATGTCGAATCCTCAGCATCCAAACGTCGAAGCCGGGGAAGCACGGAGAAGCGAAGGCGAGGATTGACGCGGTCGGCCTGTTCGATGGCGGCAAGCGCAGTGTCGTCTTCCCCGTGAAGCACAAGGTACAGGTACCGCTGATCGGCAAACGCCAGGCGCAGGTCCTCTCGCTCACAGACTCCGAGGTGCAGCTGATGGATCTCGAATCGTACGAGACGTTCAGCCTCTCTCTCGACGCGGAGACGAAGGGTCAGCTCACCCCGGGGACCGAGGTCCAGTACCTCGACGCCATGGGTAAGCGTCGGATTACGCGGACCTAATTCTTTCGAGCCCCCGTACGCGTC
>JASHUP010000008.1 GCA_030039915.1 Thermoplasmata archaeon
GCCAAGCTCGAGGTGCTCCCTGGGTTCGTTTTCCGGGCGTCCAAGCCGGCCATCGTCGGCGTCAAGGTCCGGGGCGGAACGCTGCGGCCGGGAGTGCGCCTGATGCACCCGGACGGGACCGAGGTCGGGGTCCTCAAGTCGCTCCAGAAAGAGGGCGAGTCGGTCGCCGAGGCCGAGGAGAATGCGGAGCTCGCGGCCTCGATCGACGGCGCGGTCATCGGGCGGAATTTAAAGGAGGGCGACGTGCTGTTGGTCTCGCTCTCTGAGGGCGCGGCGAGGGCGCTTCGGGGCCAGCCCCTCTCGCCGTCCGAACAAGAGATTCTCGACGAGGTGGTGCGCCTCCACCGAGCGAGCCACCCGTTCTGGGGTCAGTAAGCGGGTTTGACCGACCCCGCCTAGTCCGGTTCGTCGAGGTCAACCAAGTCCGGGTCGTGCTCTTCGGGCGGTAAACTGGGATGGCGGACCGCCCGGACCTCTCCTTCCGGATGATCGTACACCCCCGGGCCGAGGAACAGACCGAGGAACAGGGCGATCCCACCGATGGAGAGCAGCGCGATGCCTCCCCCGGCGATCAGGCCCCACGCCCACGCCCCCACGGGCGAGCTCCGAGCGTAGGTGACCGACACGGTCGCCGAGAAGCTGATGGGCTTGGAACCGGGATTATGCGCCATGAGCAAGTAGCCCGGAGCCGTCACTCCGGTGAGGGTGCCCTTCCCCGTGGGAACGGAAGTCCAATTGAGCGAATAGTTCCCCACCGGGCAATACCCGGTGGCGCTTGAACACGGCGTCGCGGGGACAAACGATACATCCGCTGGGGCCGACGCCGTCCAAGAGAGCGTGACCGTCGCCGGTGAGGACTGCGTGCCGAGGATGTCCCAGATCTGGCCCGCATCCGGAGTCATCTCGGGGACACTCGGAGAGACCAGGGTCGTCGTCGAGGGGGTGCTCGAAAGGAGGAACAGAGTGAGGATCAACCCTGCCCCCAGGACGGCAATGACGATTCCCACCACCACAAGGCCGGTGCGCACGCGGAGTGGGAGGAGGGACCTCCCAATAGACTTGCGGCACGTTCGGTCGTCTCGAAGGCGCGGATGTCGTCATGAGATGCATATATACTGACGCCGGCCTCCGTGATACACAGTGACAGAGACCGGGGAGAGCGTCCCGGCCCGGGACGCATCGGCAGTCGCGTGTCCGCTCTGCGGCAGCACGCACCGCATCGTCGACGACGCCCGGGCGGAGACCCACTGCGCCGAGTGCGGCTTGGTCTTCGACGCGAGCCCCGTCGTGGCGAACCCTCCCCTGCCGGCCGGAGCGACCGGGTCCGAAGGAAGCGGTCGGGGGATCGGACCGTTCGTCCGCCCCGGGGGCACGAAGCGAGCGCTCGGTTCAACTCTTACCCTCAGCCGCGACGGACAGGGGAAGCGTCTCGATTGGCACCGTCGCTACGAGTTCCAGCACCTGAAGCGGGTGATGCAGCGCCAGACCGCTCGAGCGGTCGATGGTCCGCTCGACCGGAGCGCCGCGCGCAGCGAGATTCAGTCTGCGGGGGAGTCGATGGGTCTTCCGGCGGTCGTTCTCGCCGAAGCGGAGCATGTGTATCGTGAGGCCAAGGTCCGGGGTCTGTTCCGCGGCCGGAGCCTTCCGGCCAGTGTCGGCGCCTGCATCTACGCGGCCTGTCGGCGGTACTCGATCCCTCGTACCCTCGGTGAGGTCGCGGAGGCGGTCGGCACCCGTCGTTCGGACGTCGGCCGGACCTTCAAGGTCGTTCAGCGTGGCTCGGGACTTCCGATCCCGGGCGTGGGCACCAAGGCCTTCTTGGCCCGGTATGCTCAGGAGCTCGCTCTCTCCCCTCGCGTGCGGTCGACCGTCGAGTCGATGCTCGACCAGGCGCGCGAAGACCCCGAACTCTCCGGACTCAGCCCGCACGGCCTTGTGGCGGCCCTCATCTACATCGCCGCGGAGCAGAACGGAGAGCACCGCTCTCGTGCCCAGGTCGCTCGAGTAAGTACCGTGACCGAGGTCACGCTTCGCTCGACGAGCCGCCTCGTCGAGAAGGTCTGGGGTCGCGCGGCGGGCGAGCGAGAGCCTTCGTGATCGTCTATTTCACGAGGTAGTAACCGGCGGCCTTTTCTCGGACCTTCCGGCGGGCCCACGCCTTCCCCTGGAGCTCCTGGAGGGCGTTCATGACCATCGTTTTCGGAAGCTTCACGCTCTGAGTGATGCGCTCCGCCGTGCCCATCTTTTCTTCGGAGAGCATCGCGAGCTCCTTCATCGCCTTGTAGACCTTCACGGCGTTCGAAGAAACTTCGTCCTCAATTCCCATCGTACTCTCCTCCTGTCCGCGGACTCCGCCGCGTTCATAATGGTGGCGGGTTCGAACGCCGTGGTCAGCGATGGCTTATTCCACGGCGCGACGTACCCGGAACCGAAATGAACCCGGTCGGTAGCGCCGGCGAGTCCCTCCCTGCCCCTTCCGTTCCGTTGTCGACCCGGCGCCACTGACCCCCGAGGAAATCGTGGCGAGACGCGGTGCCCACGTCGTTTGGAGCGACCGTTTTCTCGACTACGACTTCGGCCCGTTCCATCCGTTTTCGGAGCGGAGCCGCCGGCTCGCCGCCCGGCTTCTCGAAGCGACGGCCGGTACGCCCGGCGAGACCGATCTCGACTGGTCCCGGTCGATCGAGCCGGCAAGGCGACCAACGCTCGAGACGTTCCATCATGCCGAATACCTGGACTTCGTCGAGCACGCGAGCGGGCGGAGCGAGGACGTCCTCCTGGACGCCGGGGACACGCCCGCCTTTCTCGGATGCTATGACGCAGCCGCGCGACTGGTCCAGGGAGCGGTCTCCGCGCTCGATTTCACCATCGAGCACCGTCGTCCCGCGTTCCATCCGGCGGGGGGCCTCCACCACGCGCATCCGGATCGGGCGAGTGGTTTCTGCATCTTCAACGACGTGGCGATCGCGGTCGCCCGCGGCATGCGCCACGGGCACCGCGTCGCGTACATCGACATCGACGCTCACCACGGCGACGGGGTCATGTACGGATTCTACGACTCCGGGAAGGTCCTCGACATCGACTTCCATCAAGACGGACGTACGCTCTTTCCCGGAACCGGTTTCCCTCACGAGGTCGGTCGAGAGGACGGAGCAGGGTTGAAGGTCAACGTCCCGCTCCCGCCGGGAGCGGGCGACGAGGCGTTGTTGCCGATCTTTCGCCGGGTCGTACCGCCCCTCCTCCGATGGTTCCGTCCGAACGTGATCGTGCTACAGCACGGAGTGGACGGCCATTACGGCGACGAGCTCGCTCGCCTTCAGTACTCCCCCGTGGCCTACGCGGAGGTCGACCGGACCATCCTCGAGCTCTCGCAAGAGCTCTCGGGCGGTCGGCTGCTGGTGACCGGCGGGGGCGGCTATCGGCCCGAGTCCGTGAGCCGGGTCCTCGCGCGCACCGGCGCGATCCTCGCCGGTCTGCCGGTGCCCGAAAGTTCCACCCCGCTTCCCGAGACCTGGCGCGGGGAATTCGCCTCCACCTTCGGCAGCGAAGCGCCGAGGAACTGGATCGATCCCGCGACCCTCGAGCCGACCCCTTGGACTCCCGAGGACGAGCGAAGGCTCGTCGCCCAGCTCGAGTCGAAGCTCGGCGAGCGATTTCCGGTCCCTTAGAGTCGGGCTCCCCAAGTCGGTCGGTCGAGCCAGTCCTGGTCGGTGGCGCGGATTCCCCGCTCGACGTCAGCTCGAGCGAGCCGGGTGCCGTCTTCTCCGCGAAGCTTGGCGCGGAACGCTCCGCGCGCGAGCACGGTCGACGCGATCGCATGCAAATCCTCGAGCGCGACCTCGACTACCGTGCCCATCGGGCGGGACAGCATCTCGATGTGGGTCGCGGCGAGGAACGCGTCGCGCTCCAGCCAGTACCGTAGGTACCCCGACAGGACGGTCTCCGCTCCCTCGTCCAGCGTTGGGAGCGTGTCGGGCGGAACGCCGACGGCAAGGGGCAGCCCGCCCCCCTCGGGACGGACTTCGAGGGCCTCCCAGCCCCCGAGCCCCTGGGCCAGGGCGACCGGACCCGGCCGGCCGTCGTAGTAGAGAGGCAGGAATTCGAGGCCCTCTTCCTTCTCAGGCGGATCGGTCCGAGAAAACTCTGCCACCGTCGGGAGAAGCCGTCGACCGCGCAATTGCCGTCGAACCTCTTCCTCGGCTACCCAACGGCCTTGCCGCTCGAGCGTCCGCGCGATCCGTCGGCCGCGCCGCTCGCTCTCTGCGCGACGGCGCATCGCGGCGGGGGTGAGGCGGTCCCGGACCGCCGAGAGCTCCGCGTCCAGGCCCGATGACGCCGGCACGGGGGAATTTCCTCCGAGCCCTGCCAGTGGATCGAGACTGAGCCCGGGACACGACAACACAACCGTGGCCTGGAGTCGAGACCCGACATGAACGGAAATCGGGAACTCTCGGCAAGGAGCGGGACGAGCCCCGTGGACCGAGCAACGCAGGTCACGGAGGAATTGGCAGGCACCCCCATCGGGCCGCGCCGACAGGCGACGCACTCCATCCTCGAAGACGACCCGGGAGTCCGGAGCGACATCCCGTAGGTGCCGCTCGTCGTCCCCCTCGAGGCGGGGGGAGGTGAAGCAGCAGAGTCCGCATCCGGGCAGGCACGAAAACCGAAAACCGGCGAGCAGGGCGATGTCGAGTTGGGGTGCGGAGGTGCCGCTGCCCAAGGATCCGCCCATGTTCACGCCCCCGACCGCTCGCGCGGCGGGCGGAGGAAAACGAGGAACCGGCTCGCCCGCATTTTCTTAACCTTCGCTCGGTTGCCCGAGGTATGGTACTTCTAGCGAAGAACATCATGGATACGTCGATTCTCGCGCTGGACAGCGAGACGGACGCACTCTCCGCAGCCCGGGCCATGGTCGGCGCGCACAAGGGCTACGCGATCGTGACTCACGGGGGCCCCAAGCTGGTGGTCGGGATCGTCACCGAGTGGGATTTTCTGGAGAAGATCGTGGCCCAGCAGGGGGATCCTTCTCAGGTTCGTCTGGGGGAGATCGCCTCGCCGGACCCTCAGTCCTGCTCGCCCGACACTCCCACGGACGAGGTGGTCAACACCATGGCGAAGCTCGGAATCCGCCGGATGGTCGTTCGGTCCGGCAACGAAGTGGTGGGCATCATCACCACGAAACACATCCTGGCGAGCTTCCGTCAGTACATCGATAAACTCACCTCAGAGATCGCCGGCTTTCAGTCGAACACGACCCCGCTGGGCTAGGTTGCGACCCGACCGTGTCCGCGCCCATCGCCGTTCCCTCGCGGGAGGCCTCGTTACGCTGACGAACTCCCCCCGGCGGCGCGAAACCCCACCTGCGAGCGAGCTCGAGGAGGTGGAGTGAGGTTGCAATACAAGTGGCTCGTCCTCTCGAACACCACGATCGCCACGCTGATGGCGTCGATCGACACGAACATCGTCCTGATCTCCCTACCGACGATCGGACGCGAACTCTCCGGAACGAACGCGACCCTGCTTCTCTGGATCCTTCTCGGCTACTCCCTCCTGACGGCCGTCGTGTTGGTCAACTTCGGACGCCTTTCCGACATGTTCGGCCGGGTCCGTCTCTACGTACTCGGCTTCGCGGTGTTCACGGTGGGATCGCTTCTGTGCGGGTTCTCCGCCACCGGTCTCGAGCTCGTACTGTTCCGCCTCGTCCAGGCGATCGGGGCGGGATTCTTGTTCGCCAACTCGGCGGCGATCATCACGGATGCCTTTCCGCCGAACGAGCGGGGTCGGGCCCTCGGGATCAACCAGGTTTCGATCGTCGTGGGAGCCGTCTCGGGACTCGTTCTCGGCGGTCTCATCACGTCGACCATCGGCTGGCGATGGATCTTCTTCGTGAACGTCCCGATCGGGCTCGTCGCGACCCTTCGCGCCCGCGCGGATCTCAAGGAACTCGCGAAACCGGAGACGACGCCGACGATCGATTGGCTCGGGAACGTGTTCTTCGCCGCAGGTCTTTCGGCGATCCTTCTCGGGATCACGCTCGGGGCGCTCGGGCAAGTGTCGACCGTCCTCGCCGTGTTGTCCATTGTGGGCGGAGGCGTTCTGCTGGTGGTCTTCCTCTGGCTCGAAGCGCGCGAGATGTTCCCGATGCTCGACCTTACCCTGTTCCGGAATCGTGAGTTCGCGGCGTCCGGGATCGCCATGTTCCTGAACGCCCTAGCGCGAGGAGCGTTCACGTTCGTGCTCGTGTTCTATCTCCAGGGGCCGCCCCGATTCCTGAGCCCCTTCACCGCGGGATTGTTCCTGATTCCTACGTCCGCTTCGCTCGCGACGCTCGGGCCGATCAGCGGATGGCTTTCGGACCGCTACGGCCCTCGCCCGTTCCTCGTGGCGGGACTTGTTGTGTCGGCCCTCGGCTTCGCTTGGCTCGCCACGATCGGCCCCGAGGATTCCTTCTGGTCGCTCGCCCCGGCCCTGGTTCTCGTCGGTGCGGGCATGGGGTTGTTCGCCTCTCCCAATCGTGCGGCCATGATGACCGCGGTCCGGCCCGAACGTCGGGGCATCGCCTCCGCACTCGGGGCCACGCTCCTCAACACCGGCTCGACGATCTCTCTCGGGATCACGTTGCTCATCATGAGTTCGGTCGTCTCACTCGCGGGGATCCAGGCGATCTTCATCGGGGCGGTGAACCCGTCGATCCCCTTCACGGACGCGGCGAACTTTCTCACGGCGATTCATTGGATCTTCATCATCTCGGCCCTGTTACTCGTCGCGGCCCTGGTCCCTTCGGTGCTTCGCGGCCCGACCGCTCCGCCTCCCGCCGTTCCGAGCCCGGAGGCCGGCGACTGAGTTTCCGTTAGGCGCGCTCGACCAACGACTTATCTAACCCGGGCCGGTCGTTCGACCATGTCCTCTCAACGAGTGGTCATCATCGGTGCGGCCGGCCGAGACTTCCACAACTTCAACATGCTCTACCGGGGGCGCCCGGAAGTCCGAGTCGTCGCGTTCACCGCGGCCCAGATCCCGAATATCGCGGGGCGCGTCTATCCTCCCGGGCTCGCCGGAGCCGGGTACCCCAACGGGATACCGATCGTCCCCGAGAGCGACCTCCCGGACCTCATCCGCCGAGAGGCGGTGGACCTAGCCCTGCTCTCCTACTCGGACCTCCCCAACGAGGAGGTCATGCATAAGGGAGCGATCTCGCTCGCCGCCGGCGCGAGCTTCATGCTCGCGGGGCCGAGGTCCACCGAGCTCCGATCTTCGAAGCCGGTCATCAGTATTTGCGCGGTCCGGACCGGAGCGGGGAAGAGCCCACTCACGAAGTTCATCTCTCGGTATCTGCGCGACCACGGCAAGCGCGTCGCGATCGTCCGGCATCCGATGCCCTACGGGGACCTCGAGGCCCAGGCGGTCCAGCGGTTCGCTTCCCTCGAGGATCTCGACCGCGCCCACTGCACGATCGAAGAGCGAGAGGAGTACGAGCCGCATATTCGGGACGGGGCCGTGGTCTTCGCCGGGGTGGATTACGAACCGATCCTTCGGCGAGCCGAAGCGGAGGCCGACGTGGTTCTCTGGGACGGAGGGAACAACGACATGCCGTTCTTCGTCTCGAACCTCCAGTTCGTCGTTGCCGATCCGTATCGCGCGGGGCACGAGCTGAGCTACTATCCGGGAGAAGCCAATTTCCGGATGGCCGACGTTATCGTCATTAGCAAGACCGACTCGGCCCCGCCCGACGGGGTCCGGATTATCGAGCAGAACGCCGCGAAGGCGAACCCTTCCGCGAAGGTGTTCCGTGGCGGCCTGCGACTCATCGCCCCGGAGGCGGATCGCCTGCGTGGCCACCGGACGATCGTCGTGGAAGACGGTCCGACCGTCACGCACGGGGGGCTCGATTCGGGGGCCGGCTCCTTGATCGCGCAACGGCACGGTGCGGTCATCATCGACCCCCGGCCGTTCGCTGCCGGCTCGATCGCCGGGGTCTACCAGCAGTACGGGCACCTCGACCGAATTCTTCCCGCCATGGGGTACGGGGAGGGCCAGGTCAAAGACCTCGAGGAGACGATCTGTCGGTCGACGGCGGAGTTCGTGGTGGACGGAAGCCCGGTCGACCTCGCCCGCCTGGTGCACGTTCCGCAGCCGATAATCTCGGTGCGATACGAGTACGACGACCTCGAAGGCCGGGTCGCCTCGACCCTTGCGGAGTTCCTCCGGCGCGGCGGATAGGACGAGGGGGCCGCGATCAGTTCGCCGTCGTCGTCGGGCCGCTCGGCTCGACCCCCGTCAGATGCGTCAGCGCGGACACCAGCGCACCGGCGTCCAGCGGGAGACCCAGCCACCGAACGTTGGGGGGCCAGGTCCGTCGCTCGTGAAAGGCCCGCTGGCCGACGACCAGAAGCGGCACGGCCCGGGCTCGTTCCGGAAAGGAATCGGGGTAACCGCTCATGGCGCCGCTGTATGCTTGATTGCTCGCCACGACGATCGCGCGAAACGGCTCGGCGCTTCGGTCCTCCATGCGCTCGACCGCTGAGGTCAGAGAGCTGAACGAGACCACGCGGAATCCGACCGTTTCGAGAAGAATCTGGACGGAGTCCGCAAGGCTCGGAGTCTCACGCAGGACCAGGACCAACGGCCGGACCATTGGAGAATCCAGCGGGTCGAGCATATTCCTCTCGCCGTGAATTCGACTTGACCGCCGCTCGGGTAGGAGGAGGGGAAAGCCCCATCCCCCCGCACGTACTCGTGCTCTCGGGCCATGGTCGACCGAGACTGGTTCGAGGCGACGTTCGAGCGGGGGCCGATGGGCGCCCTCCTGCTCGCCCCGGACGGTCGCATCGAGCGGGCCAATCCGGCGTTCCGTCAGTTGCTCGACTTCGATGGCGACCTCGTAGGACGACGCCTTCCGGAGATTCTCGCAACCGGACACGAGCGCCTGGAGGACGCGCGGGCGCGGGCCCAGAGCCACGAGCGGTCGACGTCCCTCCAGGGATTCGTGCTGGAAGCCGTGGGACGCAAACGTCGCCACTCGGTCGATGTCGAGTTCTATCCGCAGTCGAGCCCGGCCGGAGCCGTGACCGGCGTGCTGCTGGTCGTGCACGACCGCACCGGCTCCCAGCACGACTCGGCCGCGTCGGCCCGTCTGTTCTACCAGGCGTTCCTTCACTCCACCAACGCGATGGAGCTCACCGATCGGGACGGCTTCCTCATCGACGTGAATCCATCATTCGAGCGCATCTACGGCTACCGCCGGGAGGAAGTGATCGGCCGTCGCCCCAACGTCGTCGCAAGCGGGAGGACGGACCGCGCGACCTACGCGCGAATGTGGAACGACCTGCTCGACCCCCACCTCGGTTCGTGGTCCGGCGAGATCGTCAACCAAGACCGAGGCGGTGTCGAGCACCCGGTCCTTCTCACGATCACCGCGATCCGGGGCGAGGACGGGGTGATCACCCACTTCCTCGGGGTCGCGGTTGACCTCACGGAACAGCGCCGTTGGGAGCTTCAAGCCATGCATGCCGACCGGCTCGCCTCCCTCGGCCAGCTCGCGGCCGGGGTCGCCCACGAAATCAACACACCGCTCGCGAACATCATGCTCATCGCGGAATCCGTGCGTCGGCGAACCCCCGACACGTGGACGAGGGGGCGGATCGATACCCTCCTCCATCAAACCGAGTCGGCCGCCCGGATCGTTCGGGGTCTGCTCGATTTTGCCCGGCGTCCCGAAGTGATGATCGGTGACGTCGACCTTACCGAAGCCGTTCGGGCGACGGCGGCGTTCCTTCACGGCAAGCAACGGGCCGAGGTCCAATTCGAGGTCTCGGTACCGGAGGGTCCCGTGCGCGTGCGCGGCGATCGGGACCAGCTGGTGCAGGTGATCACGAATCTCGTGAACAACGCCTACGATGCGGTCAACGGCTCGGGCCGCGTCGTCATCCGACTCTCGGCCGATCCCGACCGGGTCCACCTCATCGTGTCCGATACCGGGGAGGGAATTCTGCCCGAGGTCCGACCCCACCTGTTCGAGCCGTTCTTCACGACCAAATCCGAGGGACGAGGGACCGGCCTCGGCCTCGCGATTTGCCATGGGATCGTCCAGTCTCACGGGGGGTCGATCGAGGTCGAGTCGGAACCCGGCAAGGGGTCGACCTTCTCCGTGCACTTGCCGCGCCTCGTGCCGGTCACGAGTGAGGGACCGACGCGCGAGCCGTCCGAAGCGCCGTCGAGCTGAGCAGAATCGACCCGAGCGGACCCACCGGGAAGAGGCATCGTTAATTCGGGTCCGGAGGTTCCCCCCCCATGCGACTCCTGGTGGTCGACGACGACGCCGTCTTCCGGGAGGAGCTCGCGACGCTGCTCTCCGACCTCGGACATCGGGTGGAAGTGGTCTCCTCGGGCGTCAAGGCGCTGGAAGCGCTCGAGGCGGCGGAATTCGATGTGATGTTCTCGGACGTGCGGATGCCGCGGATGAACGGTATCGAATTGCTCCGGCAGGTGCGAGAACGCTGGCCGCGCCTCTACATCGTGATGATCACCGGTTTCGGAACCGTCGAGGCAGCGGTCGAGGCGATGAAACTCGGGGCCTTCGATTACGTCCGGAAGCCGTTCCGGTCGGAGGCCGTTGAGCGGATCATCCATCTCATCCAGGAACAGCGAGCCTACTCGGCCCCGACGGGCGACGAGCGCGACCCGGTCCGAGTCGCCGAAAAGTGGGCGAGGGAGGGATACGACGTGCTCCTGCTCGGTGCGGCCCCGAAGAAGGTCCCGGCGCACGTCACGGCGGCCGACCTCCCCCTCGAGGATTCGCCCGCGGGGCTGCAGGACACGGTTCTCCGCTTCGCCGAAGGACGCGCTCGGCCCGCGGTCATCCTCGCCGGCATCGAGCGGTTGTTCGCGACCCATCGTGCCGAAGAGATCGCCCACGCTCTGAGCGAGATCGTCCAACGTCTCGCGGGCAAGGGACCGATCGCCGTGGGGTTCGACCCCGGGGTGCTACCGGATGCCGCGGTCCTCCAGATGCGGGCCGCGATCTCGGCGGTACGGGTGCAGGGCACCCTCGGGGCGATCGCCAACCCCCTTCGACGGCACATCCTCCGGCGTCTCTCGGAGGGTCCGACTTCATTTACCGAGGTGATGCGCGCCGCGGGGATCGACGATTCTCCCAAGCTGTCGTTCCATCTGCGGACGTTGCAGGAGGAGGGATTGATCACTCACTCCTCCGAATCGTATCATTTGACCGCGGCCGGCAAGGAGGCCGTCCGGGTCCTCCAGGAAGTCGACGAGATCGGGGCCGCGGAGCAGGGTCGCGTACTTGTCTTCCCGACCGCTCGGACCTCTTCGAAACCCTGACTCAGCCACGTTCGGTTTTCCGAACGGGTTCAATTACCTGCGCGCGTTGGGAGGCGCGAGGGGGGACCCCAGTGCCCGCACCCAAATCCGAACCTTCCAAGGACGAATCCAGCGTGTCGAAACCGAACAACTTTCTGTCGGTGACGGACGAGCGGACCGGATCGAACTACCGCATCCCAGTCCAGGACGGAGCGATCCGCGCGACCGAGCTCCACCAGATCCGGACCTCCCCCGACGACTACGGGCTCCTGAGCTACGATCCCTCGTTCGCGAACACCGCCTCCTGCCGGAGCGCAATCACCTTCATCGACGGCGATCGTGGGATCCTGCGGTATCGGGGCTATCCGATCGAAGAGCTCGCGGCGTCGAAGAGCTACCTCGAGGTCGCCTACCTGCTGATCCACGGAAACCTCCCGAGCAAGAACCAGCTCGACGAATGGGTCCACAACATCACATATCACACGATGCTCCACGAGAACGTCCAGAAGTTCATGGACGGCTTCCATCACGACGCCCATCCGATGGGGATGATGGTGAGTACGCTCGCGGCGCTCTCGACCTTCTATCCCGATG
>JASHUP010000110.1 GCA_030039915.1 Thermoplasmata archaeon
CCCAGGCCGGCGGTCGGGGAGACGACCGGTACGCGTTCGACGAAGACTTCGTGAACGCCCTGACCTACGGCCTGCCGCCGTGCACGGGAGTCGGCTTCGGCGTTGACCGACTCCTCATGGGACTCCTCGGGATCGACTCGATCAAGGAGATCGAGCTGTTCCCGCTGATCCGTTCACGGTAGTCGCTCGACCCCCCCTCAGTTATACCTGCGGTCGACCGATGGGAGAGCGATGTCCGCTGCGGCGAGCGACCCCTCGACGGTCCCGCTCACCGTCGACGGCCTCTCGGTGAGCTACGGCGAGCGACGCGCGGTGGACCGACTTACGTTCACCGTCCAGCCCGGAGAGATCTACGGCCTCCTCGGATCGAACGGCGCCGGGAAGACCAGCACGATCAAGGCGATCGTCGGGCTGCTGCGGCCCGCCGCCGGGAGTCTGCGCGTCTTTGGTCGGGACGTGCTCGCGGAACCGCTCACGGTGAAGTCCCGGATCGGATACGTTCCCGAGACGTCGATGCTCTACGAGGCGCTCACGCCCCGGGAGTTCCTCGAGTTCGTCGCGAGCGTCCGTCAGATGGACGCCGCCACCACGACGCGGCGCGTACAGAGCTACGCCGATGCGTTCCGACTGGGGAACGAGCTCGAGGAACCGATCGCCACGCTCTCGAACGGCACCCGCCAGAAGGTGCTGATCATCGCCGCCTTCCTGCACTCGCCTCCGCTCCTCGTCCTGGACGAGCCGCTCAACAGCCTGGACCCGAGGTCGGTGCGGATCATGAAGGACCTGCTCCTTCGCTACGTGGCCGGCAGCGGTCACGGGGTCCTGTTCTCGACCCATACGATGGAGGTGGCCCAACAGCTCTGCCAGCGCGTGGGAATCCTCGACCGGGGAGTCCTCCGCGGGGAAGGGACGCTCGCCTCGCTGCGAGAGCGGGTCGAGCGGGGCGACGCTTCCCTCGAGGAGGTCTTCCTGCGGCTCACCGAGGAGGATGCGGGAGTACGGGCCGCTGTCGACGCGCTGGGAACCCCGGACGCATGAGCTGGAGAGAAGCGTTCCGACTGAGCGACGTCGCGTTCACCGAGCTCTCGCTGCAGGCGGTCTACGCGTTCCGGCAGGGGAACATGCTCCCCGGCGGGGCCTCGAAGACGCTCGTGAGTCGGTCCCGCCGCCGGGTCGTGCAGAGCAAGCTCGTGATCAGCGTGGTCCTCGGACTCCTCGCGCTCGGAGGCGCGTTCATCCTTCGGGAGAAGATGATGGACCCGAACATCTTCCCGGCGGTACCGACCGGACTCTTCGATGCCGCGATCGTCACCGGGATCCTGAGCCTGGACGTCGCCCTCCTCTGGTGGACCGGCGTGCAGGTGATCCCGACCCTGATCTCCTCCGGAGTGCTTCCGGCGCTCGAACCGCTTCCGATCGACCCCGAGACGATGCGCCGGATCGCGGGGATCCTGTACCTTCGCCTGTTCGACCTCCCCGTGCTCTCGATCCTCGTGGTGACCCCGCTCGCGGTCGGTCTCGCGCTGGGTCCTCTCGCGGGCCTCGCCGTGCTCCCCGGCCTCGTGGTCGCGATCGTCTTCTCGCTCGCCCTCTCGCTCCTCACCGGTCGATTCTTCATCCGCCGCGTCCAGGGCTCGCGGGGCGGAGGGGGCCGGACCGTGGTGCGCTGGGCGTACCTCGTGCTGTGGCTCGTCCCGGCGTTCGCGATGTTCGCGTTCATCACCACGGCTCCGGCGTTCTTCACCGCCCTCGGAGGACTCGCCGCGCGGGGTCCGTCGACCGACGGCACGTTGCTCTTCGCCGCGTTCCCGTTCCCGTTCGCCGTGCTGCCGCCGCTCGCGAGCGGGGGCGTCGCCTCGCTCGTCATCCTTTCTCCCGCGACCGACCTCGTTCTGGCCCTGGCGGCGGCGGCCTACGGAGCCCTCGCGGTCTGGTCGGTCGTCTGGCTCGCGGGGTCCGTCCGGGACCTTCAGTTCGTTCCGAACCAGGCGCCCGCGGAGCTCGCGGTCGCCTCCGCGGTCCTTCGGCCGACCGGGGTCGCTCGCGCGGTGCTGGTGAAGGACCTTCGGATCGCGAGCCGCACGCCCGGGTACGCCTTCCTCATCCTCCTTCCGATCTTGGATGCGGTCGCGATCGGACTCCTCACGTACTCGAGCCCGCTGCGATCGCCGGTCGCCACCTCGCTCGCCCTGGCCGCGGTCACGCTCGCGGCCCTTCTCGCAACCTTCTTTGGCCCGGCGTTCTTCGCCATCGAGGTGATCGCGTACTCCTACGGCCGGACCCTGCCCCTGCGGAACCGGTCGATCCTGTTCGGGAAGGTGGCCCTCATCGCGAGCATCTACCTGATCGCCGCCGGCCTGATCGTCGCGTTCACGCTGCTCCGCCTCTTCGACCCGTGGATCTTTGGGGCGTTCGTGCTGGCGGAGCTGCCGGCGGTCCTCGCGGCCGCCCTCCTCGAGATCGGTCTCCTCTTCCGGTGGGCCCGCCGTAAGGGCCTCGCGATCACGAACCTCTACACCGGAGCCTGGTTCGCCGTCCTCGTCTCCATCCCCGGTCTCGTGACCGCGGGTCTCCCGGTGCTCGTCTTCGCCGCCGCCCGGCTCGCGGGCTCGACGTTCGGACTCGAGATCATGGCCCTCGTCGCGGTCGCGGAGCTCGCGGTCGCGTCACCCTTCGCGCTCGGGAGGGGAGCTTCCTGAGCGCCCCGGCGCTCCCCCCGCGCTTCGAGCCGAGGGAGATCGAAGCGCGCTGGCAGAAGGCGTGGGACGAACGAGCGGTCGCGCGAGCCCCCGAGCGGCCCACGGGCCCGACCTTCTGCATCACTCTTCCGCCGCCGAACGTCACCGGGGTCCTCACCGTCGGCCACATGCTCGGCGACACGGTGATGGACGTGCTCGTCCGCCACCATCGGATGCTGGGGGATTCCACGCTCTGGGTGCCGGGCATCGACCACGCCGGGCTCGCGACCCAGGTCGAGGTCCGCCGTCGGCTCCAGAAGCAGGGCGTACGGTTCGACGACCTCCCTCGAGAGCAGGCCCTGCACGAGGTGGAGCGCTGGAAGGACGAGCACGAGAAGCGGATCCAGGAGCAGACCCGGGCCGGTGGATTCTCGGTGGATTGGAGCCGGTACCGCTACACGATGGACCCGGGAAGCGTCCGGGCGACGCGCGGGGTGTTCGTCCGCCTCTACCGGGACGGTCTCGTCTACCGGGGCGAGCGGATGGTGAACTGGGACCCTCGCCTCCAGACGGCGATCAGCGACCTCGAGGTCGTCCACACCGAGGAGGAGGGCTCGCTCGTCTACCTACGGTACCCGTGGGCGGACGGATCCCCCGGGGGGCTCGAGGTCGCGACCGTCCGGCCCGAGACGATCTTCGGGGATGTGGCGGTCGCGGTCCACCCCGACGACGAACGATACCGGTCCCTGCTCGGTCGGGAGGTGTTCGTTCCGCTGACCCAGCGAAAGGTCCCGATCATCTCGGACACCGCGATCGATCCCGCGTTCGGGGCGGGCGCGCTGAAGGTCACTCCGCGGCACGACCTCGTCGACTACGAGGTCTACCTCCGCCACCCGGACCTTCCGATGCCCCCCGACATCCTGGACGCGACCGGTCGCCTCGTGGGCGACTGGGTGCCCACGGAGTACCGGGGGCTCGACCGGGACGATGCGCGCACGAGGGTCCTCGACGCGCTCGAACGGTCCGGCTTCGTGCTGCGACAGATGCCCTATCGTCACTCGGTCGCACGGTCCGAGCGTTCCGAAGCGGTGATCGAGCCCCGGCTGTCGACGCAGTGGTTCGTTCGGATGCGGCCGCTCGCGACCCCCGTGGTCGACGCGGTGCGTCGAGGGGAGATCCGAATCCATCCCGCGCGCTGGGAGCGGACGTTCTTCGCGTGGATGGAGGGGATCCAGGACTGGTGCATCTCGCGCCAGGTGCTCTGGGGCCACCCGGTGCCGGTGTCCCGCTGTCGAGCCTGTCGGCACGAGGTCGTCTCGGTCGATCCGCCGACCGTGTGCGACCAGTGCGGCTCCGCCGACCTCGAAGCCGACCCGGACGTCCTCGACACCTGGTTCACGTCGTGGCTCTGGCCGTTCATGGCGCTCGGCTGGCCGGAGTCGACCGCGGACCTCGCGCACTACTACCCGACCAACGTGCTCGTCACGGGTCGCGATATCATGTTCTTCTGGGTCGCCCGGATGATGATGTCCGGCTACTACTTCCGGGACGCGCGTCCGTTCTCCGACGTCTACTTCACGGGGATGATCCGGGACGAACAGGGCCGACGGATGTCAAAGCATCTCGGGAACTCTCCCGAGCCGCTCGACCTCATCCGCGAGCGGGGCGCGGACGCGCTCCGCTTCGCGCTCGTGTTCCCGAACCCGACCGAGGAGGACGGACCGTTCGGTGCGTCGGCCCTCGACGGCGGAAGGAACTTCCTCACGAAGGTCTGGAACCTCGTGCGGTTCAGCCTCTCCTTCGTTCCCCCGGGGACGCCGCCACCCTCCGGACCCCCGACCCTCCCGGGCACGACCGCGCTCGAGAACCGCTGGGTCCTCTCGCGGTACCATCGCGCGGTGGAAGAGGTCGACCGCGCGATCGCGGAGTTCCGGTTCTCCCAGGCGGCGGGCGCGCTCTACGACTTCCTCTGGCACGACCTCGCGGACCGCTACG